>CAYPVG010000127.1:0-2836 GCA_964414085.1 uncultured Boseongicola sp.
ATGGGCCAGCCCGAAGGCGAGCTGTTCGATCGCCACGTGGCCTGCACACATAGCAATGGCGAAGGCAGCACCGGTGCGGTGATCATGGGTTGCGGCAATCACGGCGGCGGCGAGATGAGCTGCATGGGCCGGTTCAACGGAAAAGAGGGCAACGTCAAAGGCGAATGGGCCATGATGGTCGTCCATTACGAATGGACCAGCGATGACGGCGGCACAGTCAAAGGCAGCGGCTATTGGCAAGGTGGCGGCGACGGTGAGGAAGAGGCGAGCGAAGAGTAAGCTCTACGCCTGATCTTGAGAGAGCGCGTTGACCGATGCGCTCTCAGCCAAATTAGAGAAACCGCGCTTCGGAAGGCCGAGGCGCGGTTTGACTTTCTGACTGCAGAAGGAGCATGACTAGTGAGATTCTCCCCTCCCGCATGCGGGAGGGGGATGATCAATACGGATTTATCGTGAAGCCGCGGCGTTGAAGTTCGGCATGCGCGACTGTGCCGCTCGGGGCCATTTTGACGCCATCGAGCAAGTCCGCATTGCCGACGCCGTGATATTCCGCCGCGACGCCGCAGACCCAGATTTCCGTGCCGCGCGCGATCAGTTCTGCGATGTCATTATAGGCCTGGTTGCGCAGCGGCTCGCCGTCTTCTTGCCTGTACTTCGCGCCGTAGCGCGCATCGTTGACGACATCGAATACGGCAGGGCCATGGACGACGATGGCGGTCCTGATGTTGTCCGCCTCAACGCCCGCTGCTTCCAAAGCGCGGTGCATCGCGAGCGCACGAGCGAATGCGCCATTGGGCTTGCCCGCCTCGGACTCGTAGGCATCAAACGAGTGCTTGAACTCCGCATCCGCCGGGAAGCTCATGTCGGACGTGACTTCGGGTTCGGGGGCCTCACTTTGCGCGATGGCTGTTGTGGCAAGAAACAGGGCGGCGAGTGGAACGGCAATGGGTTTCACGGACAATACTCCAAGGCAAGGCGCGGAACGCCGGATTGATTGCAACGCTCTTATCCGTTATCCGCCCGCTTCCCAAGCAAGAGGAGGCGAAAATGCCAAAGCATATCGACTATGACGCGCTTCCGTCCTTTCGAGCGGACTTCGAAACGGCGTAAGGGTTTCCCAAGCGAGACGCGCGTCAAGCGCGGCGCGCGCACCATCAAAGGCGGCGAGATTGAGCTGCTCGAGAAACTCGGGCGCAATGATCCATGCCCATGCGACTCTGGATTGAGATTTCAAGAAATGCTGCCTGCGTTCAGGCCGGTTTCGACGGGTCGGAACGGCGGGATTACTGGCGGTAAGAATACGGCTCCACCCTCCCGCTTGCGGGAGGGGCCGGGGGTGGGTCAGACACCAGCGCGGATTAGGTATACTGTCCCTGGAATTAGGATTTATGCTAACTTGGCTCTCGGTCTGATGGGTCCACGTCGCCTTTTTTATTTTTCTTGCTCGTGTCACTGATGAGTGCGACCGGATATAGCCAAATCATGGTAACAAAAAAGGCCCCCAAGACGATGGCAATAAGTTGGCCGATCGTAGGAAGCCCATCGAGGACCCTTACAATTTCCCCGTATCTACCACTAATCCGGATTTCTTCACGATAATTAGCAACGCCGCCAGAAAATGTGACTTTGGGCAACCCGAGTTCGGGTTCGAAGCTTGCTGGGACCGGAGTACTCGAGATTACCCTCATTTCGAGCGACTCTTCGGGATTCAAATCAGGGAGCGTAAAGACTCTTCCAGAAGGTGTTGACTCAACTTCGACTGGTACGCCTTCAATATCTGTCGCTCGCAGCGATACAGCTACCGGTGTCCGGAGCGTGACATTCTCCGCAATCTATTTGCCGTCATTCGAAACTCGAATATCCCAAGCGACAAGTTTCTTCCCTGCCAGATTCGCGGTTTTAACTACTGCATCCAGAAATCGCTCTGATTCCTCACACTTTTCAACACTATAGTGATAATTTCTGGAAGTTTCTCCGCGGTAGTCAACCTCCACGGGATTACAACAACGATCCGAAAGGTCATCGACAGCAGAAGAAAGGTTATAAGTCACGCCTTCCAGATTGGAGACTTGAAGTTCTGACGGGATTTCGATGGTTGTCGGGTTAATTATTGCCGACAAGGATGGTTGCGTGGTCGAGAGCCACGAACCAATCGTAACAATCGAACTAAGGAATCCGAGAACTGCAAAGATCTTAAATGCGAGATCTTGGTATCTCGCCCTACTCTCTAGAAGATCCGACTTCACCTCAACCAAGTCTGTCGCCCCCAAGCAAGCATTGTCACTCCGCAGCCTCAGCCCCTTCCGTCGCAGCCTCGCCGAACATATCCGGGCCGTCGTCGACAGTCTCTTCGTCGTTCGTAGCTTTTGCCTTCTGACGCTTGTCGAAGCTGGACCACACGTCGTTCCAATTGCCCTTGGTTGCGGCCTTTGAATATTCGGTCGCGCGGGTTTCGAAGAAGTTGGCGTGCTCCACACCGTTCAGCAGCGGCGCGAGCCACGGCAGCGGGTGGTCATCGACCATATAGATCGGCTGCAGGCCCAGCTGGCCCAGGCGCCAATCGGCGATATAGCGGATATACTTCTTGATCTCTTTCGCAGTCATGCCGGAAACCGGCCCCATCTCGAAGGCGAGATCGATGAAGTTGTCTTCCAGCCGCACCGACTTCTGACAGATGTCGATGATGTCTTCCTTAACCGCCTTGGTGTAGCAATCACGCTCACGCACGAATTCGTGGAACAGCCGCACGATGCCTTCGCAGTGCAGGCTTTCATCGCGCACTGACCAGCTGACGATCTGGCCCATGCCCTTCATCTTGTTGAAGCGCGGGAAGTTC
>CAYPVG010000128.1:0-7016 GCA_964414085.1 uncultured Boseongicola sp.
CCACGCGTGTCACTGACCGTTTCTTCTTGTCGTCGCGCCAACTCAGAGGGTTCTCGTCGCGTGGCGTTGGACCACGAGATTTGGGGGCCACTGAAAGCAGTGTCCTTGGTGGTAACAAGTACGTAGCCGCACGTTTTGAGGCAGATTTTCCGCTTGGGTTGCCAGAAGAGTTCGGCATATCTGGCGGCGTTTTCTTTGATGTCGGCTCGCTTTGGGGGCTCGACAATACTGCAGGCGTTGCCGCCGTTGATGATTCCTTCGAATTGCGCTCATCCATCGGGTTCTCGCTTCTGTGGGACACGGCCATTGGGCCAATTCGAATGAACTTCTCAAATCCGATCAGAAGCAATCCGTCTGATGACGAACGGACCTTCGATTTCACGATTTCAGCTGGGTTCTGATGGGAGTTTGGCGCGCCTTATGTGCGAGTCTTTGGATGTTCGCTTTGGTATCGCCGGCCCATGCCCAAGAAACTTCATTGAGCCTGCCGCCCCCAATCCTAACAATTGATCAAGACAGGCTTTTTCAAGAGACCGGTTTGGGGTTGAGGGCAACTGAAGCAATTGAAGCTGAAGCGGCGGCTCTCGCGTCTGAAAACTCGCAGATTGAGCAAGACTTGGTTCGACGTGAGCTTGAATTGACCGAGCAACGCGAGTCCCTTCCTGCACAAGAGTTTCGCGTGCTAGCTGATGCATTCGATCAGGATGTGCAAAGGATTCGTACGGAACAGGATGACAAAGCTCGTGATTTGAACCGAAAGCGAGAAGCCGCGCGTCAAGACTTCTTTGACGAAGTCGCGGGGATGATCTCGGATATCGTCAGAGAGCGCGGTGCTTTGGTCGTCTTGGATCGCCGCGACGTGTTTCTTTCGGCGGATCGAATTGACATTACTGATGAAGCGATTGCGAGAGTGAACGCCGCTACAAATTCCGAGTGAACCGCTTGCGACGCTGGAGCCCGCTTGCTACCAAACGTCAACAGAGCAGGGACAAACCCAAAAATGACTGACGCACTTGCCTCCGCCGATATCCAACTTATCCAGCGCATTATCCCCCATCGTTACCCTTTTCTTTTGGTCGATAAGGTCGTCGATATAGATGGCACGAAGTCTGGCGTTGGTATCAAGAACGTTACAATGAACGAACCGCAATTCACCGGCCATTTCCCAGATAATCCAGTTTTCCCGGGTGTGATGATGGTCGAGGCTATGGCGCAGACAGCAGCCGTCATAGCAGGCGTAGGACTCGACCTGGCAGACAAAAACTTTGGCGTTTACTTCATGGCGATTGATGGCGTGAAGTTCCGACGCATGGTCCGTCCCGGCGACACGCTTCGTATGCACGTCGAGACCGTGCGCGGCGGTGGCAAGGTTTGGAAATTCAAAGGCCGCGCGACTGTTGAAGATGAAGTGGCATGTGAGTGCGAATTCACAGCCATGATGGATTTGCCAAAGTGAGTATCGACCCATCCGCTGAAGTTCACCCAACCGCAGTTGTAGAAAGTGGTGCAACGATCGGCCCCAAAACGAAGATTGGACCATTTTCTCTCGTCGGCAAGGACGTGACACTAGATGGTGGCGTCGAGGTCAAATCCCATGCTGTCGTCACAGGTCGAACGAGCGTTGGTGAAGAGACAGTCATTTTCCCAGGAGCAGTGATCGGAGAAATCCCTCAAGACCTAAAATTCAAAGGCGAGGATACTCGGCTAGTCGTCGGGAAGCGCAATCGAATTCGCGAAGGCGTGACCATGAATACGGGCACCGCGGGCGGAGGCGGAGAGACAAAGGTCGGCGATGATTGTCTGTTTATGACCGGTGCCCACGTCGCTCACGATGCGATTGTGGGCGACCGCGTTATTGTCGCGAACCAGGGCGCAATTGCGGGCCACTGTCAAATTGATGACGATGTTATTATTGGCGGTTTGTCGGGCGTTCACCAATGGGTGCGGATTGGCAAAGGAGCGATCATCGGTGCAGTCACGATGGTTACCAATGATGTCATCCCCTACGGTCTCGTCCAGGGGCCTCGCGGCGAATTGGCGGGTCTAAATCTCGTTGGGCTAAAGAGGAAGGGTGTCTCTCGAGAAGATATTTCTGCTCTTCGCACTGCCTTTGGGCGCTTGTCCTCCGAGGAGGGGGCCTTTGTTGACCGTGCACGTCAACTTAGCGATGATAGTGAAAGCGTTTATGTCCAGGAGATTGTTGAGTTCATTCTGGGTTCCTCGGATCGGTCATATCTAACACCGGGGCAGTAACCAATGCTTGCACTCATTGCTGGTCAAGGTGAGCTCCCCAAGATCCTAGTTGATGCACTGGACGCAAAGCCCTTGGTTGCATGCCTTGAGGGTTTTTTGCCGAGTAACGTCAAACCGGATATTCAGTTCAGGCTCGAGACACTGGGCACGCTTCTGATCGATCTAAAAGGCCATGGTGTCACTGATGTTTGCTTTGCAGGTGCAATTGCGCGTCCATCCGTGGATCCCTCATTGATTGACGCTGCTACTGTACCTCTCGTGCCCCGAATTGCGGCGGCTTTACAGGCGGGCGACGATGGCGCACTTAGAACAGTTATCGAAATCTTTGAGGAAAACGGTCTAACGGTTTTAGGCGCGGCTGACATTGCTCCAGGCCTGTTGCCATCTTCGGGAGTGCCCACCCAGCGGAAACCGGATGATCGAAATCAGAGGGATGCTGTACGCGCTGCCGAGATTTGCGTCGCGCTCGGCAAACTTGATTTGGGGCAGTCTTGCGTTGTTCGAAATGGACAGGCACTCGGTCTAGAGGCTTTGCCGGGCACGGATCACATGATTGAAACGGTCGCTAGAGCGGACCTTGGTGGAGGCGGCATTCTTTTCAAAGCCCTGAAGCCTGGACAAGAGCGCCGGATTGATATGCCGGTAGTCGGGAAGCAAACGGTTGTTCAGTGCTCGAAAGCGGGTCTCGATGGCATTGTCATTGAAGCGGATGGGGTCATGGTACTCGACGTCGACGGATTTATCGAGGCGTCGAACGAGCTTGGCTTGTTCGTCTGGGTGCGTGAGTAATGCACGGTACCTGGTTTGTGAATTCTGCTTCGCACACCGAATGGTAGTGCTATGAAGCTGTTTATTCTTGCTGGCGAGCTATCGGGTGACAAATTAGGTGCTTCACTTGTCGCGGCGCTGAAATCACTTGTTCCAAATTGTGAATTCCAAGGCGTCGCCGGGCCAATGATGCAGGCAGAAGGCATCGAGAGCTTGTTCCCGATGACGGAATTGTCTGTCATGGGGATATCAGAGGTTCTCCCAAAATACCTTCATTTGAAACGTCGGTTGAACGAAACTGCGGAGGCGGTGCTTGCCTTTCAACCTGATGCGTTGATTACGATAGATAGCCCCGATTTTTCGTTGCGGCTGACAAAGCTCGTCAAGGCGAAATGTAATATCAAAACGATCCATTACGTCGCGCCGTCTGTTTGGGCCTGGCGGTCAGGACGAGCTGCCAAGATGGCGGCGCATGTTGATCACGTATTGGCACTATTACCGTTTGAACCGCCCTATATGACAGCCGCTGGCATGGGGTGCGATTTTGTCGGCCATCCGATCGTCTCGGAAAAGCAGGCGACGGACGACGAGATAGCGTGGTTTCGCAACAGCACCGGCATTGGAGACTCGCCGGTTTTGCTAGCCTTACCCGGATCTCGGCAAAGCGAGATCCGGCGGCTCTTACCAATTTTCGAAGAAACCATAACACGCGTTCGCGGAAAGGCTAACGACCTTAAAGTAGTGGTCCCAGCGGCATCTTCTGTCGCTGAGCTTGTTTCACAGACTGTAGCGCGATGGTCGGAGCCACCGTTGGTGATCGATCCCACGTCAGACCAGGATTACAAAAAGTCAAAGATGGCTGCGTTTGCCAGTGCGAACGTGGCGCTGGCTGCGTCCGGCACCGTATCTTTAGAATTGGCTGCGACCAATACACCAACAGTCGTAGCCTACGACATGAGTTGGCTTTCTTGGCAGATCATGTCGCGCATGGCGCTCATAGACACAGTAACTCTTGTGAATATCATCAGTGAAACAAAAGCCGTGCCCGAGTTCTTGGGGCCTGCCTGTAAAGCGCCTGATGTGGCGGAGGCCGTTTGTGATCTGCTGACAAACCCAGATGCTCGTTCCCGTCAGATAAAAGCTATGGAGTTGTCTATGGAACGTCTGGGTCGAGGCGGCGAACAGCCCGGTTTGCGGGCTGCTCGCGCGGTTCTTCGTGTGGTTGAGGCTCAATAGCCGCGCCAAATCCAGCCGCCGCCCAAAACCCGTGACGATGACGTTTCATAGAAAACGCAGGCCTGTCCTGGTGAGACCCCATCTTCGGGCGATAAGAGCTCAATTTCTGCGGTATCTTCTGTTTTTGGGCGAATGACGGCTTCCGTTGGTGGTCGCGTGGAGCGCACTTTCACTGAGACATGCCACTCATCTTTGTCTGAGAGTGCGGAATCTCCTAGCCAGTTTATCTCCCGTACCGGCACGATGCTGGTTGATAGCATATCTTTCGGGCCAACAACGACGTGTTTTGCGTCCACATCCAGTTTTACAACATAAAGCGGCTCGTCCAGTCCCCCGATTCCAAGACCGCGCCGCTGTCCGATGGTGTAGTGAATGACGCCTTTATGGCGGCCGAGTACTCTACCGTCGGCGTGAACGATATCTCCGGGCTCAGCCGCGCCTGGGCGAAGTTTCTCAATTACGCTGGCGTAATCGCCATTGGGAACGAAGCAAATGTCCTGGCTGTCTGGTTTGTCCGCAACAACAAGGCCGTGTTTTGCTGCCAATGTGCGCGTCTCGTCTTTTGATGCGAGATGTCCGAGAGGGAACCGCAAAAAGTCGAGCTGTTCTTGAGTGGTCGAGAACAGGAAGTAGCTTTGATCGCGAGTCGTGTCGGCGGCCATGTGAAGTTCTGCTTTGGTGTCGCCGATCTTGCGTTGAATATAGTGTCCTGTCGCCATGCAATCTGCGTCGAGATCACGCGCAGTTTCCAGTAGATCTTTGAACTTCACACGCTCGTTGCAGCGTATGCACGGCACTGGGGTGGCGCCGGCGAGATAACTATCGGCAAACTCGTCTATCACCGCGTCACGGAAGATATTCTCGTAATCCAATACATAGTGGGGGAAGCCCATGTCTTCTGCCACGCGTCTTGCGTCGTGGATGTCTATGCCTGCACAACAAGCCCCTTTTTTGGCCAGTGCCGCACCGTGGTCGTACAGTTGAAGGGTCACGCCAACGACGTCATATCCTTCGCGGGCTAATTCCGCGGCCACAACAGAGCTGTCAACGCCGCCAGACATCGCCACCACCACCCGCGTCTCGCTAGGCGGCTTGGCGAAGCCAAGGGAGTTCAATGCGTCGGTATGGTCGCGCGGCATTTGGTCACCAAGTCTCGAAAATATACGGCGAAATATAGGAAAATGATCTCAACTAGCAAGAGGGGCCTTCACGCTGAGTTAAGGCCTCGCGTGCCATTTAGATTATGACGAACCGAAAAACGGATGGTTCCAATGTACTTGAAAAAGCTAAACGGACCACGCGCCGTCACGCTACCAAATGGGTCTGTGATGACTCGGGCTGATTTGCCTGACCCCAGTACGGGTCGGTGGGTCGCAAGCCGTAAGGCAGCCGTTGTTCGTGCGGTGGAAGGTGGACTGATAAAACGCGATGAAGCGTTGGAAATGTTTGGCCTTTCATCTGAGGAATTCGATACTTGGCAATCCTTGGTTGTAACGCATGGAGAAAATGCTTTAAAAACCACCGCAATTCAAAAATATAAACAACCATAGGTTGTTATGTCAGATTGAGAGCTGATAACGCTTAATTAACCAATTGCCGACTATTGAAGAACTAGGTTGAGGTGACTGCGGAGAAGCTTAATGCGCGTACTACTTGTAGAAGATGATCCAACGACTTCGCGGAGCATCGAAATGATGCTCACTCATGCGAACCTCAACGTTTATGCGACAGACCTCGGTGAAGAGGGCATCGATCTGGCGAAACTCTACGACTACGATCTTATTTTGCTTGATCTAAATCTGCCCGATATGGACGGGCACGAGGTCTTGAGGCAGTTGCGGTTGTCGCGTGTAGAAACTCCAATACTGATCCTGACGGGTTCAGATGACACCGAAAACAAAATAAAAGGATTTGGATTTGGTGCGGACGACTATCTGACGAAACCTTTCCATCGCGAAGAGCTCGTGGCGCGCATTCACGCAATCATTCGTCGCTCAAAGGGTCATGCCCAGTCTGTCATCAAAACCGGCAAAGTTGCGGTCAACCTTGATGCCAAAACAGTTGATGCTGGCGGTCGGGCTGTGCATCTCACGGGCAAAGAGTATCAAATGCTTGAGCTACTTTCGTTACGCAAAGGCACGACGCTCACCAAGGAAATGTTCTTGAACCATCTCTATGGTGGAATGGACGAACCAGAGCTCAAGATCATTGATGTCTTCATTTGCAAGCTCCGTAAGAAGCTGGCCGAAGCAACCGAAGGCGATAATTACATCGAAACCGTCTGGGGGCGAGGTTACGTGCTGCGTGATCCAGAAGCTGTGCCTTCAGAACCGGAAGCCGTCGCAGCGAGCGCCTAGCACCTCACGTTTGTCTGGACCTTCGTTTTCGCGGAACTTATCCATGTGACACTGGATAAGGGAGCGATAAATGCCTGCGAATGGAGAAGTTGGCGAACTTACGGAGGCGCAAGCAAAGGCAGAGCTAAAGCGTCTATCGCACGTCCTCAATCAGGCAAATACTGACTATCATCGGGATGATGCTCCAACGATTTCGGACGCTGAGTACGATGCGCTGAAAGCGCGCAATCTCGAAATCGAAGCCCGATTCCCGTACTTGATCAGAGACGACACTCCGTCCTCGCGGGTTGGATCAGAGCCGTCATCGACATTCCAGAAAATTGAGCACTCCGTTCCGATGCTCTCGCTTGGAAACGCGTTTTCTGAGGAAGACGTCGTTGATTTTGAATCGTCGATCAAAAA
>CAYPVG010000129.1:0-3376 GCA_964414085.1 uncultured Boseongicola sp.
AGACCAAAGTTTTCAGCACGTTCTATGATCATGATCGAGGCGTTGGGGACATTGACACCGACCTCAATCACAGTCGTTGCGACCAGACACTTTGTATCTCCACTCACAAACGCACGCATGGCCGCGTCTTTCTGATCGGGAGGCATCTGACCATGAACCAAGCCTACGTTTCCTTCTCCGAGTTGAGCGCGCAGGTATTTGAATCGTTCCTCCGCAGACGTGAGATCGGTAACTTCACTTTCATCTACCAGCGGGCACACCCAGTAAGCTTGTCGCCCCTGCTCAATCGAGCTTTTTAGGCGATCGACGACTTCCCTAAGCCGCTCAACGGAGCCAAGTGCTGTCTTGATCGGTGTTCGTCCAGGCGGTTTCTCATCGAGGATCGAGACATCCATGTCTCCATACTGCGCGAGACTAAGTGAGCGAGGGATCGGAGTGGCAGTCATGACAAGCACGTCGGTCGCTTTTGATTTGCGCCCAAGTTCCAAACGTTGTGCAACGCCAAATCGGTGCTGTTCGTCCACCACGGCAAGGCGCAAATCATTGAAAATCACGTCGCTTTGGAAAAGCGCGTGCGTTCCGACAAGCAGAGTAATATCGCCACTAGCCAATGCGGATAACTTGGCCTCACGTTCTTTACCGGAATCTCGACCGGTCAGCAGCTCCATGACCACGCCGGCGTCATCACAAAGTGGCTTTAGATCCAAGAAATGTTGTCGTGCGAGGATTTCAGTTGGCGCCATAAGGGCACCCTGCCCGCCAGCCTCAACCGATGCCATCAACGACATCAATGCAACCAGCGTTTTACCTGAACCTACATCGCCTTGAAGCAATCGGTTCATGCGAAGTGGTGCGGCCATATCATCCTGAATATCCTGAATAGCGCGCATTTGTGCGTTTGTGGGTTCAAAGGACAAGGCCGCGAGCACCTTGGACTGCAATTTGCCGTTTGCCCGAGTAACCTGACCCTTTTGTCGCCTGATCCTTCCACGAGCTAAGGCGAGCGTAAGTTGATGCGCAAATAACTCGTCATATGCCAATCTCTGACGCGCCGGAGCGGTGCTCAATAAGTCAGTCGTCGAGCGTGGATCATGAGCCCTTTGAACTGCCTCCAACCAATTGGGCCATCCCTCTTTTTCGATTAGAAGCTTATCTCCCCACTCAGGTAGCTCGGGGCAGAGTGTAACCGCAGCGCGTACAGCCTTCGCCATCGTCTTCAAGGTCACGCCTTGTGTCAGCGGGTAAATGGCTTCGAACTCCGGTATTTCTAGTGCACTTTCCGGAGGCACAACATAATCTGGGTGCAAAATCTGCGGTACAGTTTCAAAGCGATCAAGCTTACCAGAAACGATCCTTTCTTCGCCCACCGGGAATTGCGCCTGAAGCCACGCCGGACGGGCGTGAAAATAAACAATCTGTAGAGCTGTGTTACCGTCAGTGACATCAATCCGGTAAGGCCGGCTCTTTGATCTTGGCGCTACATGACGCTCCACACGCACTCTGACGGTGGCATTCGTGTTGGTTGGTATGTCGGCCACTGATGTTCTCGGTCGTCGGTCGTTGACGGCTGTGGGGAGCGCGAAGACAAGGTCTTTTGGAACTCCAACGCCTATCTGAGTGAGTAGTTTGGCTATCTTTGGGCCAATACCGGGCAGTGTCTCAAGTTTGGCAAAAAGAGGAAAAAGGAGTTCGGGGCGCCCGGTCATACGTCTTCGATCATTGCAAGCCACGAATCTTCGTCGATGGTCATTACCCCTAAATCGGCCGCCTTTTTTGCTTTGGAACCCGCACCCGGCCCAGCGACCAAAATATCCGTCTTGCTTGAAACGGATCCAGAGACTTTCGCTCCCAACGCTTCCGCTCGCGCCTTAGCTTCAGCGCGCGTCATTTTTTCGAGTGTTCCAGTGAAGACAACAGTTTTACCTGCGACAGCACTGTCAGACGATGCAGGCGCTTCGACAGTCTGCACGACGAGTTGATCGATCAAACGATCTATTGAGGCGCGTTCTGACGCTTGATGAAATGTCATGACAAGTGACGTCGCCATGACCGGACCAACTCCGTCAATAGCATTCAGATCGTCCCAATACGCGCCTTCCCTGGCTGCCGCTTCCACCATCGCTAGTTCAAATTCTAGCCACGTCCCGTAGTGGCGCGCCAGGAGTGCCGCACTTGTTTCGCCGACATGCCGGATCCCTAAAGCATAAATGACCCGGTTAAGCGGAATGGAACGCTTTTCGTCAATCGCTGCGAACAAGTTATCCGCAGACTTTTGCCCCCAACCTTCACGGTTTTTTAGCTGCTGCAATCCAGATCCAAACTTTTCTCTTAGTCTGAAGATGTCGGCAGGCTCTTTAATCCATCCGTCGTTAAAGAACTGCTCTACCTGTTTTGCGCCAAGACCCTCGATGTCAAAAGCGGCACGAGACACAAAGTGCTTCAGCCGTTCTACAATCTGTGCGGGACAGATAATCCCGCCAACGCATCGCCGAACGGCGTCTCCAGGCTCCCGAATTGCGTCGCTTCCACACTCAGGACAAACAACGGGCACTTTGTATGGCTCAGAATTTTTTGGGCGTTTCGTCAGATCAACATCTGCAACCTTCGGAATGACATCTCCAGCCCGATAAACCTGAACCCAATCTCCAACCCTGATGTCTTTGCCGTCTCGAATGTCGTTGCCGTTCGAGTCCCGTCCTGCGATGTAGTCCTCGTTGTGAAGGGTCGCGTTGGACACCACAACACCGCCAACCGTCACGGGAAGGAGCCGCGCAACCGGGCTGAGCGCTCCAGTTCGTCCAACTTGAATATCGATCGCCTCCAGCCTTGTCCAAGCAAGCTCTGCCGCAAACTTATGCGCAACCGCCCAGCGTGGCGTCGTTGATCTGAAGCCAAGACGCCGCTGCAGTCCGAGATCGTTCACTTTGTAAACAACACCGTCAATGTCGTAGCCCAAGGTAGCGCGCTGTCCTTCGATGCGAGAATAGTGCTCGAGGATCTCGTCAGTCGAGTTGCAAAGAGCCGTCAGTGGGTTCGTGGCAAAGCCCAAACTCGACAGTCGTTCGATCGCTCCGATCTGGGTGTCGGACAAAGGCTCGGACACACTACCCCATGCATAAGCGAAGAACTTCAAAGGGCGTTCGGCGGTTATGGAAGGATCGAGCTGCCTGAGCGAACCAGCAGCTGCATTTCTCGGATTTGCGAAAGTTTTCGCTCCGGCTTCCGCTTGCTTTTGATTCAGTTGTTCGAAGTCAGCGTGAGCCATGTAGACTTCACCTCTGACCTCCAAGACCTCCGGGGCACCCGTAAGGCTTTCAGGAACATCGTCGAGAGTCATTGCGTTGGCAGTGACGTTTTCGCCTGTTTTGCCGTCGCC
>CAYPVG010000130.1:0-3847 GCA_964414085.1 uncultured Boseongicola sp.
GCTTATGGCGACGCTCAATCCTGGCGACGAAGTGATTATCCCAGCCCCCTATTGGGTCAGCTATCCCGACATGGTGCGTCTGGCAGGCGGCGAGCCGGTGATCATGCCAGCAGGCCCAGAGACGGGCTTTCGCTTCTCACCCGAGCAGCTCGAAGCAGCGATCACGCCGAAAACGAAATGGTTGATCTTCAACTCGCCATCCAACCCAACCGGCGCGGGCTACAACCCGGATGATCTGAAGGCCATTACCGATGTCCTCGAGCGGCACCCGCACGTTTGGGTGCTCACGGACGACATGTATGAACACATTGCCTTCCCCGGTTTCGAATTTCGCACCCCTGCGCAGATCGCACCCGCGCTGAAGGACCGCACGCTGACCTTGAACGGTGTCTCCAAGGCTTACGCTATGACTGGATGGCGGATCGGCTACGCTGGTGGACCGGCCCACCTCATCGCGGCCATGCGGAAGATTCAATCGCAATCCACATCCAACCCTTGTTCAGTCAGTCAGTGGGCCGCAGTCGAAGCATTGAATGGGACTCAGGACTTTATCCCTGAGAACGTGCAAACGTTCCTCAGACGTCGAAACCTGATTGTCGACGGCCTGAATGCAGCACCAGGCATCCACTGCCCTGTGCCGCAAGGTGCGTTCTACGTTTATCCCTCAATCGAGGGCTGCATCGGGAAGACGAGCCGCAGTGGCGTGGCAATCGACACTGACGAAGCGTTCTGTAAAGCGCTGCTCGAAGAGGAAGGCGTGGCCGTCGTTTTTGGGGCCGCCTTCGGCCTGTCGCCCGCTTTCCGGGTCAGCTACGCGACGTCGGACGAAGACTTGGAAAAAGCCGCAGAGCGAATTCAGCGGTTCTGCAACGGGCTGTCGTAAAGTTTCAGGCAACAAAATCAGGAGAGTGCCGGTCGCACGGCACCTTCGACTCCATCCCAGGCTCCCGGTACTAACTCCCGCCCCAGAACCCGCTCTGGGTTCGTCGGCGGCGGCATTTCCACACCTGTGAGCTTCTGAAACCCAAAACGACCGTAGTACGGCGCATCACCTACCAACATCACGCGCGACCACCCGGACGCCCGAGCAAGACTTTCTTCAACCAGGAGTGCGCCCAACCCTTCGCCCTGACGCGTCGGGTGCACGGCAATCGGTCCCAACAAAAGCGCATCCGCGTCACCCACAGATACCGGCCAAAACCGCACCGCGCCGGCCAGCACACCATCTCCGTCACGCGCCACAAGGCTCAGGCGTTCAACAGCACTCACGCCATCGCGCAAACGATACGACGACAGAGCCTCCCGCCCGGGCGCGAAACACAGGTCGAACAAAGCTTCGACCTCCCAGAAATCATCCGGTGTTTCCTGCGCAAGCCGGTACATTCACCCTCAACATCAAACGTTTTTAGCTGGAAACGCGCCTAGCACGGGGCTAGGTCCGAGACAAACACAGTCTCTTAAACATGAAAGCTCCGGTTCCGCATGTTCTACCGCCCCGAAGATGGCCACGGCCTGAAGCATAATCCGTTCAACGCCATCGTCACACCGCGCCCCATCGGCTGGATTTCCACGCGTGGTTCTGACGGTTCCGAAAACTTAGCTCCTTACTCTTTCTTCAACGCAGTCGCCTACGTGCCGCCGCAGGTTATGTTTGCCTCAACCAGCGCAAAGCCGGACCGGGACGGCACCAAAGACAGCGTTTCCAACATCCGCGATACCGGCGTGTTCGCCGTGAACATCGTAGAGTACGCCATGCGCGATCAGATGAACGTGACATCCGGCCCCTGGGAGAAAGAGGTGGACGAGTTCGACAAGGCTGCAATTCAGCGCGCACCGTGCGAAACCATCGCCTGCTCCCGCGTCGCGAACGCGCCTGCGACATTGGAATGCAAGCTGACTGAGATCGTTACTTTGAAAGGTGAAGCCAATTTCGTCGTCCTCGGCGAAGTTATCGGCGTGCACCTGCGGGACGATGCCGTGAAAGACGGCATGTTCGACATCCTGAGCTATGAGCCGCTCACACGCCTCGGCTACCGCGACTACAGCCGGATAACGAATGCCTTCGAGCTTAAGCGTCCGGGAGAGTAACAGCGCTCGATCGGCGTCCATATTGAACACGAAGTGAACGTTAGAATTGGGCAATGACCAGTTGGTAAGAAAACCAGTTTGATCTTCATCAAGGCCGAACGAGCCTTGGGCTCTCATAATTCTTATGCTTGGCAGAAAGAGTTGGGGTTCAATGCAAGGAGTTTGGTCAGTCCTCGTAGCCGGTGCTATTCTCTCACTCTTGGCGGATGAGGTGCCAGCAGCGCCAGTTCTCATTGATTATGGGGACATTCTGCCCTTCACAACCGAAGATTTCGAGGATGAGCCGCTTGGGGGTTTCGTTAGTCCCGGCTCGTTCGAGTACTTTTCATTTGACGCCGTCGATCCAGAAATTGTGGGATTGGAAACGGTTTGTCGTTCTTCCAGCCAATGCCTGACTGCAAACGATCTGTTGGTTGATGGGTTCCGCACATTCTCCGATTTCCGCCCCGGGACGAAGTCGTTTGGTGTTCGGCTGGGGTTCGTGAATCCTGACCAGTTTTCCACTTTAGAAATTACAGTAGTGGGAAGGCACTCTACTCTCATTTTCTCAGATTTTGCGACCAACGACCTCTTCTCAACGCTTGGCTTTCAGGATGTCCAGGGTCTGGTCAGCGTTTCCTTTTGGACCTCCTCCGACCTTGACGGCCCTAACGGCCCGTTTCGGACCAACTATTCTTTTGACGACGTAATCACCTCGGTCCGTCCAGTAGTTCCAATCCCTCTTCCTGCTGCATTTTGGTTGCTGGGCAGCGCAGTGCTGGCACTTGCCTCGGCGAGAGTGCACAAGAAAGTCTAGCCGATTCAGACTTATGCATTTTTGTGAGCTCGCGGTCGTTTTGCGAACAGGCAGCTTTGTCCGCATAGCGGTCAATCGCGTCTTTAGTTTTGACTTGGCTCAAGTCTGCAAGCCGTTGACGCTGCTAGTACATTCTCGAGTTGCCCAATAGGATTTTTGATATGGCCGGAACCTCATACCCAAACCTCACCAATGCGATTTCAAAGCAAGTAGGCCAGCTCCGAAAGGACCTGCCGAATACGATGAAGGGGTTTTCAGAGTTAGCGCAGAGTGCCACGTCAGATGGTGCACTAGATGAGAAGTCCAAGGAATTGGTGGCGATGGGCATCGCCATTGCACTGAGGTGCGACGGATGCATTGGCTTCCACACCAAGAGCCTCATTCGACTTGGCGTAACTCGCCAGGAGTTCGAGGAAGCGCTGGGCATCGCTGTCTACATGGGCGGGGGACCGGCTCTTATGTATGCCGCCCAAGCCTTGGACGCATGTGAGCAGTTTGGCGGCGAAAACGCGCAGTCTACTTGATTGGCCGCATAGTCCGCAAAACGGACATTGATCGCTCTCAATAGTAGTCTTTCTCGCTACGCGGCTTGCGGATTTGAAGGTCACACAGGGCTGTCAACCAGCCCTGTGTCAGCTCTTTCTCAAACAAGCTCACCCGTCGGCGTAATCCGCGTCTTACCTCCGAGCCACGGACCAAGCGCCTGTGGCAGGATCACGCCGCCGTCTTCGGTCTGGCCGTTTTCCAACACAGCGATCAGCGCGCGGCCGACGGCTAGGCCAGAGCCGTTCAGCGTGTGAACGAACTGCGGCTTGCCGTCTCCGTCGCGGAAGCGGGCGTTCATGCGGCGGGCCTGAAAATCTCCGCAGGTCGAAACCGAGCTGATCTCGCGGTAGGTGTTTTGACCGGGGAGCCAGACCTCGATGTCATGCGTTCGCCGCGCGCCGAAGCCCATATCACCTG
>CAYPVG010000131.1:0-10235 GCA_964414085.1 uncultured Boseongicola sp.
TAGCACCGGCATCTATGGCCGACAACTAGGCTTAGCTTTTTATACCTGCCGGCGTCTTCATTGGGGGGATACCGTCACGCCAGTTGGTGCCGGACGCCATGACGCAAGATGTGCCGTTGGACCGCGTCATGAGAATGGTCCAGGTGCCTTTTTCTTCTGACATCCAGACTTCGAAGACTGCATTTGGGTTTTGCAAGCCGCCGCCGGCAAATACCTCTCCGTATTTCTCGTTCAGTCTTTCAACCAACACGTTTCTTTCGGCGCACGCGCTTTGTGCGTGAAGCATTGTTGGTAGCAGTGCCGCCCCAAGGGCGAAGGTCGTCACGATGCGTCGCATCACGTCTCCTTTCTGCGGCTTTGCCGCATCTCGAGTTCTTCCTCCCTTGTCCAGATCACCAACTACGCAAGTGTTTATTGCCAAAATATGACTTTCAGCCCCTAAAACCGGGCATCATAAACACTCAATTTTAGGTGTTATTCCCAAAATATGCCGGAAAGCGGCTCGAAAAACGGGCTTTTTCATGCCGGAAACTGCTTGACGAAAACTGAGCGTTTGCATCACATCCAGCCCATGCCGCCCAAGTCATCCCCACCGCGCGCCTGGCAAAGAATGCTGTCCGGTCGTCGCCTCGATCTCCTCGATCCGACCCCGGTTGATGTCGAAATTGAAGACATTGCGCACGGGTTGGCTTTTGTGGCGCGCTGGAACGGCCAAACTAAAGGCGATTTTGCTTATTCTGTCGCTGAGCACTCTCTTTTAGTGGAAGAAATCTTCACCAAACTTGATCCTTCAGCACCAGCCAAATGGCGGCTGGCCGCGCTTCTGCATGATGCACCTGAGTACGTTATTGGAGATATGATCTCGCCCGTGAAAGCCGCAGTGGGGCCCGATTACGAAGCTCTTGATGACCGTCTCGCTGCTGCCGTCCATATCCGGTTTGGATTGCCGGCGAAGATTCCGGCCAGCGTCAAGAAGCGCATCAAGAAGGCAGACAAAATCTCGGCATGGTTGGAAGCTGTTCAGCTCGCAGGCTTTACGCTGTCCGAAGCCAACAAATTTTTCGGTACGCCAAACGATGACATCGCGCAAAGTGTTAAACTCGTGTTGAGACCACCTGTGGAAGTGCGCGAGGCATTCATCACGCGCCACGCAAAACTTCTGAGCGAAATTTAGAAACAGACCGCGCGGCTTAGCGAGGACTGCGTTTGGCCAAAATCCGCTGCAGAGTCCGACGGTGCATATTCAAACGTCGCGCAGTTTCACTGACATTGCGATCACACAGCTCATAGACCCGCTGAATATGTTCCCAACGCACGCGATCAGCGCTCATTGGATTTTCTGGCGGTGGTGGCAGTTCATCTTCCGGAGCCAGCAAAGCAGCAGTTACATCATTGGCATCCGCCGGCTTCGACAAATAATCCGTCGCACCTATCTTCACCGCCGCAACGGCGGTCGCAATCGCTCCGTAACCTGTCAGAACGACAACCCGGCTATTCTCACGACGCTCGCGGATACGCTCAACCACGTCGAGCCCATTCCCGTCACCAAGCCGAAGGTCGACAACCGCATAGGCAGGCGGGCGGGCTGTGGCGATGGCAGTTCCAGCAGCAACGGTTTCGGCCGTCTCAACTTCGAAACCGCGTTTCTCCATGGCACGCGCCAAACGGCGCAGGAATGGCTCGTCATCATCGACGATCAAAAGCGACTTGTCTTCGCCGATATCTTTAAGTGGTTGATCCGCCATGCGTTCCTCCTACCCCATTGGAGCAGAACCTAAGCCGCGTCCCCGCCACCGTCAAACAAACTTAGCTCGACGCTACGTGGCATGAAGTCTGCGCTGCCATATCTTCGGGCGAAGTATCACGACCGAAGTACGTAGCAAGCCCGGTCTCGGGAAACATCAGATAGGTGAAGGTCGAATGATCCATCAGGTAAAACTCACCTTCACCCGTCCCCTTGGCGTAGTACGCCTTATAAGCTTGCGCCGCCGCTTTCACTTGCTCAGGGCTCCCGGTCAAAGCAATCATTTCCGGGTGCATATCAGCGGCATACTGCGCAACGACTTCCGGAGTGTCCCGTTCCGGGTCAATCGAGATGAAGACAGGTGTCACATCAAGCCCCTGTTCCGCCAGGATATCAACCGCCAGGACATTGCGTGCGACATCAAACGGGCAAACGTCAGGACAGAATGTATACCCAAAGTAAACCAACGACGGGCCATCGATGACTTCAACATCCGTGACCGTCTCGCCAACGCCATCCAAAAGCTCAAACGGCCCGCCTATCGCGATGTTGCCGCCGGCGATAGCATTTCCGCCGCAAGTGTTCTCTTCGGTCATTATCGTCCAAACTGCCGTGGCGCCAATGGCAGCTGACAATGCCAAAGCCGCAACTCCGACTAACTTCGTGTTCATCAGATAACTCCTCGAGAATCGTCAGCTGCATTGATCCTCGAAGAGCAAGCGGCCTACAAGAAGACAGCATGGCGCACACACGAGGACGTGATGGTCGAACAGCAAACCTTCGATACCACAATCCAACGCTCGAATTGGGTGCGTCTCAGAACGCTTATTGTGCTCAGGTGGGTTGCGATCGGCGGTCAGCTTGCTGCCATCACGGTGGCCCAGCGGCTCTTTGATCTCGATCTCAATCTTGGCCTGTGTTTCCTAGCCATCGGAGCGTCCATCGTCGCAAATCTCTTCGCGGTCTTTGTTTTCCCGGAAAACAAGCGCCTAACCGAGGTGGAAGTAGCATTGATGCTCCTTTTCGACATTTCGCAACTGGCGTTTCTCCTTGCCCTGACAGGCGGCCTGAACAACCCATTTGCGCTCCTCATCCTCGCTCCGGTCACGATCTCCGCGACCGCTTTGAAGCCGCGCACAACTGCGTTCCTCGGTGCCGCCACCATCGCGCTCGTCAGTGTTGTCGCACTCTGGCACGTACCCCTTCGGACAGAGCTCGGCTTTATCATGCGGATGCCGCAAGACTTCGTTTACGGTTTTTGGACCGCCATCGTTATCGGCGTCATCTTCCTCGGCATATTCGCCTCTCGCGTCACGGCTGAAGTCCACGCTATGTCCGAAGCGCTCGCAGCAACGCAAATGGCCCTGGCGCGCGAACAAAAGCTCACCGACCTCGGCGGCGTGGTCGCCGCAGCCGCCCATGAACTTGGCACGCCCTTGGCCACCATCAAACTCGCCAGTGCCGAACTGATCGACGAGCTTGAAGATGAAAATCTCAAAGAGGACGCAACCCTCATCCGCGATCAAGCGGATCGTTGTCGCGACATCCTGCGCTCCATGGGCCAAGCCGGAAAAGACGATCTACACATGCGCCGCGCTCCGCTTGGTGCGGTCGTGCGTGAAGCAGCCGAACCTCATGAAGACCGCGGCAAGGCCCTGCACTATGATATTTCGTCTCTAGCATCGGGCGACGCACAGCAGCCCGAAATCGACCGACGCCCCGAAATAATTCACGGGCTGAGAAACCTCATTCAGAATGCAGTCGACTTCGCGGCAGACAATGTTTGGGTCGATGTGACATGGGACGACAATGACGTCATTCTCACAATCTCTGATGATGGGCCGGGATTCTCACCGCAAGTGATCAACCGCATCGGAGACCCTTTCGTTCGAAAACGCCAAAAGAGCTCATCTTCACGACGCCCGGGATACGAGGGCATGGGACTAGGGCTTTTCATAGCCAAAACGCTTTTGGAGCGCTCCGGAGCCGAAATCAGCTTTGCCAACGGAAGCGAGCCTGGTCAGACGTCAGACAACTTTGACATTCGCTCTGGCGCAATCGTGCAGGCACGCTGGCCACGTGGAAAGCTCGGCGCGCTAGGCCCTGCGGAACGGCTCCCATTAGGCGAAAATATCCAGTTCGACCCCACCTAGGCCTGTGATTTCCCCGCTGTCGTTAACCCAACGTTAACGTCCTCTGAAACATGGTTAAGTCCGTGTCATTGGGGGATGTCTATTTGGCCTACGCAAATATATTGACGGCGGTCCTTTATGGATCCAGCGCCTTTCTCTCGGCATTTGCCGCCTTGTCCATCGTGTCGCGCCGACACGCGATTAGGAACACTCGGGCTCAAACCGAAAGCTCTGATCTTACCGGAGATACTCTCGTCTTCCTTATCCGCGATGGCGTGTTTGTCGACGCCAACTTCCCGGGCCAGCGCTTCCTAAAACAGTTCGGAGCGGACGGCCTCGACATCGAAGCGTTGTCGCGCGGGCTCCACAGCGCATTCAACGACGCCGCAAAGCTTTTCCAACCAGGCGAAAAGGATACCCATCTGGTATCGAATGACGACATGTTTCAGGCAATTGCCGAACGTGTTGGCGATACGGTGCGTGTCAAGATTCAAAGCCGTGGGCAAATGGAGCTACAAGCAGAAGATATCCATCGCCTCGCCGCCATCGATGCCGAACTCGAAACGCTACGCCAAACTGTCGAGCTCGCCCCCTACCTGGTTTGGCGCGAAACGCCCGATGGAACACCGATCTGGGTCAATCGCGCCTACTTGAATGCCGTGCGCGATACACACGGTGACGAAGCGGCATCGACCTGGCCGCTCCCACGTCTCTTTCCGGAAATTCATACTGGTAAGTCTCAACGGCTTTCGTTGAATACGACCGACTCTGATAAGCCTGACTGGTTCGACATCCGAAGCATCCCCATTGGGCGGGACAGGCTCTATACAGCCTATGATGCGAATTCCGTGGTCCACGCAGAAACGCAGTTCAACGAGTTGATGCAAACGCTCACCAAGACGTTTTCGCAACTCACTACCGGACTGGCCGTATTCGACAGAAGTCGAAAGCTTGCCCTTTTTAACCCCGCGCTGACAGAGCTCACCCGCCTCCCGGTCGACTTTCTGACGTCGCGGCCAAGCCTGGTTGAAGTGCTCGACAAGCTTCGAGAAAACCGAACGATTCCCGAACCACGCGATTACCGAGCGTGGAGGAACTCGATTGCCGAACTCGAGTCCGCCGCGTCCGACGGCACATACAGCGAAACATGGTCGCTTGCTGGCAACCTGACGTATCGCGTCACGGGCCGTCCGCACCCAGACGGTGCAATCGCTTTTCTGTTCGAAGATATCTCGGCCGAAATGTCCCTCACGCGTCAGTTTCGCCAAGAACTCGAAACCAGCCAGACGCTGCTCGACAACATGGATGACGCCACCGCGCTGTTCTCACCGTCCGGTGTCCTTCTCCAAACGAACCTGCCCTACAGACGCCTCTGGGGCGGCGATCCCGAAACCCTGGTTACGGAAACTACAATCGTGGATGAATGCGGACGTTGGCACGAAAAAAGCCTGCCCACACCTGTGTGGGGTGACATCCGAGATTTCGCACTCGACCTCAGCGATCGAGCAGAGTGGGTCGCGCCGATCATGTTGTCCGATGGTCGCGTGATGGATTGCAAATGCATCCCCCTGACCCGAGGAGGTACGCAGGTGGTGTTCCAAAGAACCCGTGCAGCCGAGCCCGCGAAAGCAGATCAATTGCAAGAAGCCGTCTGATCGCGCTTGCGGCGTCGCGCCGTACCCCTAAAAGTAGGGATATGTCCGCGCCAACCACGTTGCACATCTCCCTACCCGGCCCCGAAGATACCTCGAACCTAGGTGCCCGCCTCGCAAGCCATTTGCGCCCGGGGGATTGTGTTCTGCTGTCCGGAGGGCTCGGCACAGGCAAAACGCACTTCGCCCGCGCGCTTATTCAGAAGCGGCTCGCTGACAAAAACCTTTTCGAAGAAGTCCCCTCGCCCACATACACGCTCGTCCAAATGTATGACGACAGCACCTGCGAGATCTGGCACGCCGACCTGTATCGCCTCTCAGGCCCGGACGAGCTCATTGAACTTGGCCTGGAAGAGGCCTTTGAAACCGCAATTACACTTATCGAATGGCCGGATCGCCTGGGAGACTTAAAGCCCACGAACGCATTGCACCTAGCATTTGAGATGGACGGCGACTCACGACAACTCACCGCACACTGGGAAGACTCTCGCCTCAGCCTCTTGGAACCCTCAAATGGATGAACGGGTTAGGTCATTCCTGGAATCCTCTGGCTGGGCCAGCGCCGAGGTCACAAAAGTCGCAGGCGACCTCTCCGCCCGGAAGTATTTTCGGCTGCGAAAAGGCTCTAACACTGCGATTTTGATGGAATGCGCATCTGAAAACGATCAGTCGCTCCCCAAATTCGTCATGCTATCGAATTGGCTTAGATCGCTTGGACTGACTGCGCCGGAAATCTACGCCTCAGATACCCAAGGCGGTCTTGCCGTCATGCAGGACTTCGGAGACTCCAAACTCACAACTCTCATCGCCAATGATCCGGACATTCAAAAGCCGTCATACGAAGACATCGTCGACACACTTATCACCATACGCAATGCAAAGCCTCCCGACGGCCTTGCCACGCCCTCAGCGCACGACTTCTGCGACGCCACCACACTCGCAGATACATGGTACCCCGGCGCCGATTCACAGGCACTAGATGCCATTCGAGCCCAATTAGAGACTGTTTTGGAGGAAACACTCAAAATCACCGCAACGGTTTCACTGCGCGACTTTCACGCTGATAACATCATTTGGCTTGGCGACAATCCACCCGCCCAGCGCGCTGGATTGCTCGATTTTCAAGACGCCATTCTCACGCATCCCGCCTACGATCTCATGTCGCTCCTCACCGACGCACGAACGGATGTGTCAAAAGAACTTAGCGAGCACATCACACAGCTTTACTGCCGGCGCACCGGGGACGACGTCGCCGAAACGTCCGAGGCTATCGCCGCACTTGGCGTGCAACGTAATCTCCGCATACTCGGTATCTTCACCAGCGCTGCGAAAAGAGACGCCAAACCTCATCATTTGCCGGCCCTACCGCGTGTCTATGCCCACCTCATGACCTGTGCATCGCATCCAGCGCTAAGCTCGTTTGCGACAACGCTGCGCGCGGCGCTACCGGAACCGACGCCCGACTACCTGGCGAAGATCGCGCCATGAGGCCGTCCGACATATCTCTCATGATCTTTGCCGCTGGCTTCGGAACGCGGATGGGTGACTTGACCAAAGTCACGCCCAAACCCATGCTCCCGCTGGCAGGCCGTCCAATGGTCGATCACGCTCTGGATATCGCCAAGTCTGCCAAAATAGAGACTGTTTTTGCCAACACACATTATCTTCATGACAAGATCGAACCGCACCTCACGGCAGCCGGCGTCACGGTCCTCCATGAAACACCAGATATCCTCGATACCGGCGGTGGCTTGAAAGCGGCGGCGGACAGGCTGACCAATCCAACAGCCACACTAAACCCCGACTATGCCTGGAACGGCCCAAACCCATTAGAGCTATTGCTTGAAAGCTGGTCGGACAAATTCCAGGCACTTCTCCTCGTCGTTCCGCTCGCGCGTGCCAATAACCGTGATGCCCCCGGGGATTTTCATCTAGCCGACGGAAAACTCGGACGCGGGGGTGATATGGTCTACACCGGAGCGCAGATCATCCGCACGGATCGGCTGAGCAAAATCTCAGACACCGTCTTTTCCCTCAACGCCTATTGGGATGTGCTAGCTAGCGACGGCGGTATTCACGGCATCGTCTATCCGGGAACATGGACCGATATTGGCACAAAACAGGCTCTAATAAGGGCAAATGAGGCCTTCGATGTTTGAGCCAGCCGAGAAACCACGGGTGTTCGGCGTGCCACTCGGCGCGGACTTCGCAAAGGAGATTGTCGCGCGTTGCCTCAGTGCCCACCAAAACGAACCCCCAGACGCGCTCCCACGTGTTCAGATCATCGTCAATACCGAACGGATGCGTCGACGCTTGATTGACGAGTTCTCAAAGCACGGCCCACGCCTTCTCCCGCGCATCACTCCTATTACGGCCGTTGACCGTCTGGTCCCCGGTGCGGACCTCCCGACAACGCAATCCAAGTTGGCACGGAAGCTGGACCTCGCTCGCCTCATCCGTCCACTCCTCGATGCACCCGACGCTCCCGCCCCAAAATCCGCCCTGTTCGCTCTCGCTGATAGCCTCGCCGCGCTTATGGACGAGCTACATGGCGAAAATGTTGATCCAAAAGCGCTCCTTTCGCTCAAAGTCGAAGATGCCTCAAGGTATTGGGAGCGCAGCCTCGCTTTCCTGTCTATTGTTCAACAATACTTGGACGAAACAGGCACCAGCCACGCGGTCAGTGATGCAAAACTCCGCGCCGCAACTGAAGCTCTCGTCTCTAATTGGACTCGCGCCGCGTCAGACACGCCTGTTCTGCTTGTCGGCTCCACCGGTTCGCGCGGGACAACGTTTGAGCTGATGAAGGCGGTCGCCAACTTACCCCAAGGTGCTGTCGTGCTCCCGGGGTTTGATACCGACTTGCCATCGTCAGTCTGGTCCAGACTAGCAGATCCGTCGTCCCGCCAGGAAGATCATCCTCAGTACCGCTTCGCTGTACTTGCCGAGGCGCTGGGTCTGAATCCATCCACGGAAGTCGCGCCTTGGGGAGGCACCGCCCCCGATCCAGATCGTAATGCGTTGATTTCATTGTCTCTAAGACCCGCACCAATCACAAGCCAGTGGCGCGTCGAAGGGCCAAGGCTTGGCGATCTCGCTCAACACACCAAGAACCTTGCCCTGATCGAGGCGCCTCAACCGCGCGAAGAAGCGCTCTCCATCGCGATTGCCCTACGTGAGGCTGCACACAAAGGCGAAACTGCCGCTCTCATCACACCGGATCGAACACTCAGTCGTCGCGTCGCCGCTGCACTTGGTCGATGGAGCATTATTCCGGACGATAGCGCAGGTCGCCCATTGTCGTTGACACCGCCGGGTCGGTTTCTCCGACACGTTGGGGATCTTCTGAACAGTGAGGTCGCCTCTGAAAAAGTCATCGCGCTGCTGAAGCACCCTCTCACGCAAAGCCATGACGACGCCGTTCGAGGCAATCATCTTCTTGCAACGCGTGAGTTGGAGCTCTTTCTCCGCAGAAAATCCGTCACAGCCCTCACATCAGCCGTCCTGGATGCCTTTACCGGACCAAAAGAGAAACCATCCCTGGCGGACTGGGCATCATGGCTCAAAACCTTACTGTCAGAACTTGAGCGACCGCTGTCCGCTCAACTAGGCCCCATTGTCCAGAGACACTTAACAATTTCAGAATCCATCGCAGGAGGAGACGCAGAAGTCTGTGAGCTTTGGAAGAAGGAGGCCGGGCGCGATACGAAAGCCGCGATGGAAACTTTGGCCGCCGACGACATCGCATCAACGCATCTAATCTTATCGGAATACCTCAGCCTGATGGAATCCACACTCTCGTCGGGCAATACGCGAAACACCGAGCTCTCTCACCCACAGATCATGATTTGGGGAACGCTCGAAGCTCGCGTCATGGGCGTCGATCTCGCCATTCTTGGTGGTTTGAACGAAGGCGTGTGGCCAGGCCGACCGGATCCCGATCCTTGGCTCAGCCGACAAATGCGTCGCGAGGCCGGGCTTCTGTCGCCCGAACGTGAGATCGGGCTGTCCGCTCACGACTACCAACAGGCAGCAGCGGCTCCGCGCGTCATTTTATCCAGGGCCCGTCGCGACGACGACGCCGAAACCGTCCCGTCCCGTTGGCTCAATCGCCTCACTAACCTCATGACCGGCCTGTCAGGTGAAGACGTCGGCTCACCGCTTGCCAAGATGCGCGAGCGTGGCACGCGGTATCTCGATCTTGCCGGTCAACTGGATCTCCCGTCTGGCGACCCCAGCCCGGAAAGCCGCAATGCCCCTGCACCACCGGTCGCCGCGCGTACAAAATCATACACCGTCACCGACATCGAAAAGCTCATCCGCGATCCCTTCGCCATCTACGCCCGCTACAGCCTCAAGCTCCAACCCTTGAATCCGCTCAAGGCCGAGCCAAGCGCCGCGATGCGCGGCACGGTCTTCCACGCCATCGTCGAGCGCCTTCTCAACGAACCCCTAGGCGACGCAGCAACCGACGTGACGCGGTTCCTCGAAATTGCCGACAAGGTGCTACACACCACCGTTCCCTGGCCCTCTGTCCGGCGACAATGGTTCGGCCATCTCTCGGCCATCGCCCAAGATTTCATCGAACAGGAAATCAGTCGCCAGAAGTCTTCCCGGCCATTGGGGCAAGAGATCAAAGGTTTAGTCACCCTGCCCAGCTCGCCCTTCGAATTGCGCGGTAAAGCGGACAGGATTGACCATCGCGCC
>CAYPVG010000132.1:0-6365 GCA_964414085.1 uncultured Boseongicola sp.
GCCACAGACCACCAACAACCGCATGGAGCTTTTGGCCGCCATCAATGCGTTGGAGGCTTTGGGTCGTCCAACTGATATCACCATCGTCACTGACTCAACGTATGTGAAAAACGGCGTAACGAGCTGGATCCACGGTTGGAAACGAAACGGTTGGAAAACCTCTGCTAAGAAACCCGTTAAAAATGATGATTTGTGGAAGCGCCTGGATGAGGCGCAGTCACGGCATTCCGTCACATGGGAATGGGTGAAAGGTCACGCCGGACATCCAGAAAACGAACGAGCGGATGAGTTGGCCCGCGAGGGCATGGCACCTTTTAAGACGTCCGACAGCGCATGACGCCGGCCGGAATCCTCGACACAGCGTCTGTATTCGTCTTCGCACTGACGGGCGCACTTGCGGCTTCGCGCGCGCAGCTGGACATCGTGGGTTTCCTCTTTTTTGCTGCGCTTACCGCGGTCGGGGGAGGCACTGTCCGCGATATTCTGTTGGACCGAAATCCGGTCTTTTGGATCGAACAGCCCGAAATACTGATGGTCGCAGCGACAGCAGCAGTCATCGTGTTTTTCACTGCTCATTTGATGGAAAGTCGAGCGACTTGGCTCGCGTGGCTTGATGCAGCAGCCTTGGCGATTGCAGTCCCTGCGGGCCTCGCGGTCGCGCTTGCGACGGGTCAATCGGGCTTCGTTGCACCCATCGTCGGCGTCCTTACAGGCACCTTCGGAGGACTAATGCGCGACGTCGTTGCCAACGAAGTTCCGATGGTCTTGAGGCAAGGCGAGCTCTATGTCACCGCAGCCTTTGTAGGCGCTTTGGTCGGTTGGATGGTATCTACGCAGCTGGGGGATGTTCCCGCCCTGTTTGTGGCTGGAGCTGTTGCATTCTTCCTACGCGCAGGCTCTCTCGCCTTTGGATGGCGGCTACCGGTCTACCGGTCCAGACCTCCGCGCTAGCGCTTGTTCCGCCGACGACGGGCAACCGCCTCGGATGGGATAAGGATCAATGCACCCAACGCACCCACAATAGCGTTCACACCCGGGCTGCCAAACGAAATCCCGAACATCACCCGTGCCATGAACAGAAGAAAGACACCGCCGATAGCAATTATTATCGCTTGTACGACACCGTGATGGGTGAAGTCCCATTTCTCTGCCAGATAGGCGGTGACACCGCCAATAATGATCGAGCCCCAAAAAGAAAAAAACATCGAAGAATGCCTCCGGTCAAATCAGAGCAGCTACGTGCCGCCCACATCTCCAGTCTTACCCTTGTGACTTTTAGGTCAAGAAGTCAGGCAGCGGTAATCCGCGTAGTATCTCTTCCGCCTTCATTGGGCGTTTGCCTTGACGCTGCGCTTCCAAGACCTCAACAGCGCCAGTACCACAGGCAACTCTGAAGCCTCCTAAGTGATTGCCGGGTTCGCCCTGACCATCTACAAGCACACTTCGCAAAATCTTCACACGCTCACCGCCAACCATGCACCATGCGCCCGGGAACGGAGAGAGTGCGCGGATTTGCCGATCAATTGCCCGAGCATCACGCGACCAATCGATCTTCGCTTCAGACTTATCGATCTTTGCCGCGTATGTGACGCCATCTTCAGGCTGCGGAATCGGGTCAAAAGCTGTAATGTTGTCGAGCGTTTTGACGATAAGATCCGCACCCATCGTAGCCAGCCGATCATGAAGATCTCCGGTCGTCTCTGTCTGACCAATTGCGGTTCGTTCCGTCACCAAAACTGGACCGGTGTCCAGCCCGAGTTCCATCGACATAATGGAGATGCCCGTCTCTGGATCACCGGCCATGATCGCCCGATGGATTGGTGCCGCCCCGCGCCATCTTGGCAGGATCGAAGCGTGAATATTCAAGCAGCCATGGATCGGTGCAGCCAGTATCGGCGCCGGCAAAATTAACCCATAGGCGACGACAACCGCGGCCTCCAAACCTAAATCCGCAAAGCTGCCTTGTTCTGCGGTATCGCGAAGGCTGGCTGGGTGCCTGACTTCCAAACCGATGTCTTCCGCTTTTGTGTGAACCGCGCTCTTGCGATCTTTTTTGCCACGCCCTGCTGGTCGAGGCGGCTGGGTATAAACGGCTGCGATCTCGTGCCCTGCCTTGTGCAACGCCTCAAGCGCAGGCACCGAAAACTCGGGTGTTCCCATAAAAGCAATTCTCATCGTTTGATTTTCCTTGCTTTCTTCAGCAGCATCTCTCGCTTCATTTTGCTCAGGCGATCAAAGTACATCCGACCGTTCAAATGGTCGATCTGATGCTGAACGGACGTCGCCCATAACCCTTCGAACACTCGTGTAACACCCATCCCTTCAATGTCTGTAAACTCGATAGTAACCGTCGCCGGGCGGGTCACTTTCGCAGAAACAAGCGGGAGGTTGGGAGAGGCTTCGTCCCATTGGCTTGTGGCCTCGGAAACCTCCGTGATCTCTGGGTTTGCAAGTCGTATCGCCTGACCGCGCTCTTCAGAACAATCGACAACTGCCAATCTGAGAAGAATACCGATCTGAGGTGCCGCCAGACCGTATCCTGGCATGGCGTCCATGGTCTCGATCATCTCATCCCAAATCGCACGAACGTCTTCGTTGATTTCGCCAACTGGCGCAGCGGGCTCTGTCAGCCGACGGTCCGGCCACATCACAAATGGGCGCCTCACGCGCGGGCCTGCTCACGCTTTAGCTTCATCATCTTGCGCGTGATCATCTGCCGCTTCAAAGGCTTCAGGTAGTCGATGAAGAGTTTGCCGTTCAAATGGTCAATCTCGTGCTGGACGCACGTCGCCCACAAACCGTCGAACCGCTCGCTCTTGGGTTTTCCCTCCAAGTCGAGCCAGCTGACCTCTACTTCGGCGGGTCGTTCGACATCCGCAAACTGCTCCGGGATCGACAGACAGCCTTCTTCGTACACGTTCAGTTCGTCAGAAGACCATGTAACCTCAGGATTGACCAAGACCATCGGTTGAGGAGCGGCGCCCTCTTCCTTGACGCAATCCATCACCAACAAACGCTTGCCTACACCAATCTGAGGTGCCGCCAAGCCAATACCGGGTGCCTCGTACATCGTTTGAAGCATGTCATCGGCCAACGCGCTCAACTCCTTGTCGAATGCCTCGACAGGGGATGCGACCGACTTGAGACGTGGGTCAGGATGGATGAGGATCGTTTTCGTAGTCATGGCTGTGATCTAAGGCACTGTGGTCACGTGAACAAGACTCGGATTCCCACTTGCAGCCCGATCAATTGGGGCTAGGGTCCGCATTTCAAGCGCAAGCGCGGAGTCCATGTGATGTCATTCGAGTTTAATACAGCCCCTGAACTCAGAAACCATAACACGTCGAAATACGACAATATCGCCAAGCAATTCGGCTTAGACGATCCAAACGCTATAGCGATGTGGGTCGCGGACATGGATTTCAAAGCCGCGCCTGCCATCCTTGATGCGTTACGAGCGGAAGTTGAATGGGGCTACTGCGGCTATTTCGCGGATACCAGCGCAACCGATCACGCAGTAGCCTCCTGGCTGTCTGACCGTCACAATGTGACGATCGATCCTGATGCCGTGCGTTATACACACGGCGTTATCAGTGGCTTCGGCGATATCATTGCCACCTATACTGAACCGGGCGATGGCATCGTCGTGTTTGCCCCAGTGTACCACGCGTTCTATCGCCAGATCAAAGCCATGGGCCGCGAAGTCGTTGAAAGCCGGCTTGTTCTGGAAGACGGCATCTTTCAGTTAGACCTTGAAACGTTGAGGGGGTCTCTGAAGGGTCACGAGAAGATCGTCACGCTTTGCTCTCCTCACAACCCTGGCGGACGCATCTGGACGAAGGAAGAACTGAAGGCAGTAGCTGACTTTTGCGCCGAACACGACCTGTTGCTCATCTCGGACGAGATCCACATGGATCTCACGTTCCCCGGCGCCAAGTTCATTCCAACACTGGTCGCCGCACCTGAGCACACAGATCGCATCGCTGTGCTGACGGCGGCGTCTAAGTCCTTCAACGTCGCGGGCGCAGAAACGGGCATCGCGATCTATCAGGACCTCCAGATGCGCAGGCAGTTAGCCCCGACCATTCTCGACAGGGAAAGCTCTCCTAATCGCTATGGCATGGCAATCATCAAGGCTGCATTCACGCACGGCCACGACTGGATGGATGCGGCCCGATCCTACATTGCTGAAAACTTCGCAATCTTTTCTGAGCGCATGAATGCCCTGCCCGGAGTGTCCGTGATGGACATGAACTCGACCTATCTGACGTGGGTCGATTTTCAGGACTTGGGCATGGACGACACCGAGCTTATGAGGAGGTGCGTACACGACGCGAAGGTCGTGCCCAGCCCCGGCACACAGTTTGGTCAGGGCGGAAGCGGACACTTACGGTTCAACATCGCGCTTCCGCGTCCGAAGATGCTCGAAGCATTGGACCGGATAGAGGCCGCTTTCGGTGACGTCCAGTAGGACTCAGTCTTCGTTGATGTCCTTGTCCCAGACTTTCACCTGGCCTTTGTAAACACCCATAAACCGGCGCAGGATCAACCATCCAATGAGCGAGAGTACCGCGAATGCCATCGCGAGCGCCGGTGTGGATCCTGCCAACCCGGGCACGCCAATCAAAAGCGCTAAACCAACGCCTGCAGCCCCAACCGCGAACCCAAGCAGGATTTGCGCGGGTAGAAAAATCTCAAAGATCGCGAGAACAATTGCCGCTATTATCCAAGCCCACCAAGTTGAAAGCATCATGCACGACCCCGCAGCATTTTGAATGCGTCGCCAAAGGCTTCCAGCGCGTTGGCCGGAAGGACCACGGTTGAACTTGACGGACTCGCGCCAAGCGCATTCAGGGATTCAACCTGCTTCAGTGCAACTTGGTACTGAGCGGCCTCAATGCCGTTGTCCTGAATTGCCTGGGCAACCACGCCTGTCGCATAGGCTTCCGCATCCGCCTGAACACGGCGCGCTTTCGCGGCCTGTTCCGCCGCGTAAAGCTCAGCGTCAGCATTCAGTTCGACCGAACGTTTCTCACCTTCGGCACGCGTGACGGCAGCACGACGTTCTCGTTCAGCGTTCAGCTGTTGCAACATGGCATCGCGCGTCGCTTGGTCCAAGTTCACGTCAAGGATTTCTGCGCGCGTCACTTCGATCCCCCAATTGTCGACAGCGTCTTCAACTGCTTCTTTGATCGTCGCAATCAGAGTTGCGCGGTTCGACTGGACTTCGTCCAACTCCATCTTACCGATTTCGGCACGGACGATCCCCGCAACGGTCGTTGCAATCGCTGCATCAACATCGCGGATTCGGTAAACTGTCTTTTCAGGCTCGGTTATGCGGTAGAACACACTGGTTTCGACTTGCACAAGCACGTTGTCTGCCGTGATCGCATCTTGGCTCGCATTAGGGAGCTGGCGCTCAAGGATAGAAATCTGGTGCGCCACACGGTCCAAAAACGGAACGATAAAGTTGATGCCCGGCCCCAAAACAGTTCGAAGTCGGCCGAACCGCTCAACCACATGCTTTTCCGACTGCGATACGATCCGAATGCCCTTGTACAGGCTGAGAAGGATGAACCCCGCGAACAGAAGTGTCGCGATACCACCGCCACCAAGTGTGTTAAGAATTTCTTCCATCAAAAACCCTGCGTTCAATCAATTTGTGATGCAGATATGGGTATAGGATTGTGTCAATTCAATGACTTATGGGGCTAGCGACGCTTGAATGCGACAGCGTGACAGAGGCGCAACAGCGTGAAAATCACCTTGAAAATCAATGGGCTTGAGCGATGTTCAAAAAAATCTGGACACTTCCGAAAACAATTTGCTCAGCGTTGCGAAAGATACCTTTTCAGGCGCGTTTTCAGCGAAGGAATAGCCTTCTCTTGCTCCAGAAACCAATCAATCTCTGCCAGACGCCACATTTGCCCTTCGTTGCCAAATCGCACGAGGCTTGGATCAAAATCTGGCCACTCTGCGGCAAAGAACCAAACAACGTCGTCAACGGACCTGTCAACCGTCGACCAGGTTAGGCTCTCTGGTGCCAAAATAAGCCCCAGTTCCTCTTTTAGTTCCCTTAACACGCAGGCCGCCGGATCTTCGTTGCCCTCACGTCCGCCACCAGGAAAGTCCCAGTATCCAGGCCAGGGAATTGTCGGAAAATCATCCCGGAGGATGGTCACAACTTGGGAACCATTCAGAATTGCCAATTTTGCGCCGTTGAAAGGCTCTGTCACGGGAAGCTCCAGTTTTGTAAGCTGGGGTTATCCTAACCTACCGAGAAACCTCATGCCTGCTCTTTGTCGCGATTGTTTGGCTACCTTTGAGGGTGGCTCGCGGTGTCCTGAGTGCGGCCGCCCAAGGGT
>CAYPVG010000133.1:0-4670 GCA_964414085.1 uncultured Boseongicola sp.
GACAGCGTAGAGAAGATGATGATCGACGGGGCCGGATGCATTAGCCGATCCTTTCTAGTGTTTTGTCGAGCCAGCCGAGGAAGCCGGTTGGCTCTTCGGCGACGGGGGTCAGATATGGTGCGAGAACGTCGAACTCTGGCACCTCGTCTTTGGGACGCGGTGGCAGGTACTTGTTGACCGGTGCCGTTCCTTGCTCGGGCATCAAATCCATGCCTCCGCGCTCGGCGACCAGAACCGACACATTACTTTCTGGATCTGCGAAGTCGCCGAAGTGGCGAGCTCCCGCTGGGCAAGTGCGTACACAAGCTGGCTGGCGGTCCTCTTCAGGAAGGTTCTCGTTGTAGATCCTGTCGACGCAGAGCGTGCACTTCTTCATGACTTTCTCGGACGGGTCCAACTCGCGGGCGCCATAAGGGCAGGCCCAAGCGCAAAGACCACAACCAATGCAGTCGCTTTCATTCACAAGAACGATGCCGTCTTCAACGCGTTTGTAGCTCGCACCTGTTGGGCAAACCGTGACACAGGGCGCGTCCGAGCAGTGAAGGCAGCTCTTTGGGAAGTGAAAGAGCTGAGCGGCTCCACCATCTTCAGGCTGCACTTCGTAAGAGTGCACGCGGTTCAGGAAGCTACCGACCGGTTCCGCGCCATAGGCGTCCGTGTCAGCTAGCGGAGCGCCGTAGTTCTCGGTGTTCCAGCCTTTACATGCGGTCACGCAGGCGTGGCACCCGACACATGTGTCGAGGTCTATGACCAGCCCAAGTTTCTTCTCGGTATGAGTAGGAAGTGTGGTCATGATCCCACCTTCTGTTTGACTGTCTCAGGTGCTTTGGTCACCGGACTCTTCTGCGCAGGGTGCGCAGGTAGAGATTCCGTAGGAGCCGCTACCTTCTCGACCTTGACCTTCAGATCGAACCAAGCGGCCTGACCCGTAATCGGGTCCGAATTGGACCATCGAAGACCGTCACCTTTGGGCGGCAGTAGTTCGTGAATGATGTGGTTCAGCAAGAAGCCTTTGGTCGCTTCCGGTGCATCTGGGTCAAGCGCCCAAGCACCTTTACGCTTACCAATCGCGTTCCACGTCCAGATCGTATTCTCGTTCAACGCAGCCATGTGCATAACGGGGACGGTGATCTCACCGTGTGGCGATGTGATTCGTGCCCAGTCGCCTTCCTCAAAGCCATTCGCTTCCCAAATCTTTGTGGGGATGTACATCGGATTGCGGCCGTGAATTTGGCGCAACCACGCGTTCTGTGAACCCCATGAGTGATACATTGCCATAGGTCGCTGGGTCAGAGCGTTTACCGTGAACTGACTGTCCTGATCCGTATGTGGCGAGTACCAGACTGGAAGAGGCGTCATGGTTTTGGCGATGCGCTCTTTTAGATGCTCCGGCGGAGACAAGCGGTGCTTGCCTTCAGCGGCCAGTTGGAATTTGCGCAGCGGTTCGCACCAAAGCGTGAATATATAAGGCGTGGGCGCATCGAAGATGCCCGTCTTCACTGCCCAATCCTGATACGCCATGTTCCAAGGTTTGTAGTACTCTGCATCCTCTGGAATATGGCTGATCCAAAAGCTGCCGTTTTCCTTGTACTTTTCAATCTGGTCAGGGTTCGACGCGCCGCGGCCGTGTTCTGTGCCATCACCGCGCCACCCAGCCAAAGGACCAATGCCAGGCTTGCGCTCGTGGTTTTGGATGTAATCCGCATAATCCGCGTATTTTTGTGATCCGTCATCGTTTACGAATCCGGGCAGGCCAAGCATGCCTCCAAGCTCGCAGAGGACAGACTGAAAACCGCGTACGTCGCGGTCCGGTTCGACGACGGGCCAGCGGATTGCGTCGGCAGCCGCCTCGGCTTCGCAGATCGGGCGATCAAGAAGCGAAATGCAATCGTGACGCTCGAGGTACGTTGTGTCTGGAAGGATGAGGTCAGCAAACGCGACCATCTCAGATGAGTAGGCATCCGAGTAGATGATCCTCGGGATGACATACTCACCCGACTCGTCCTTGTCGGTGAGCATCCGCATCACCTCGGTTGTGTTCATGGAAGAGTTCCACGCCATATTCGCCATGTAGAGCATCAGCGTGTCGATCTTATATGGATCACCAGCATGCGCGTTCGAGATGACCATGTGCATCATGCCATGTGCAGACATTGGGTTCTCCCACGAGAACGCCTTATCGATACGCTTGGCTGTGTTGTCTTCGTTGATCAAAAGATCATCAGGGCCGTGGACGAACCCAAGGTGCGGGCCGTCTAGCGGTTTCCCGGCCTGCGCTTTCGCGTGGGGCTTTGGATGTGCCGTTGCAGGTTTCGGATAGGGTGGCTTGAAACGGAACCCGCCAGGGACTTCAACCGAGCCGAGGATGATCTGTAGCAGGTGCAGCGCGCGGCAGGTTTGGAAACCATTGGAATGTGCGGAGATGCCTCGCATTGCATGGAATGCAACAGGCCGCCCGATCATCTTCTTATGTGTGACCCCCCGGAAGTCCGTCCATTCGCGATCGAGCTCGATAGCCTCCTCGAAGGCGACGCGCGCGACATCAGCGGCGATGGCGCGAATCCTTTCAGCAGAAATTCCGATCTGGGGAGCAACAGTTTCCGGCGAGTACTCGTCGGTCAGGTATTGCTCTGCCATGTGGTGCAGAACAGGGCGATGCGTGAAACCTGCATGCCGCCAGCTACCCGACAGATCAGGTTCGACCCCTGCTTCATCGAAAGCAGCAGGTTTGCCGGTGCGTCGGTCGATCACCAATGCTTTGCCCGCCTCGTCCTTAAGGATCAAGCCGAACTCGTCGGACGCCTCGTCACCATTCACAAGACACGGAGCGTCAGTCAGCCTCGCAAGGTAATCGAGGTCGATCTTGCCAGCCTTCATCAAGCAATGAACAAGGCTTAGAATGAATAGGCCATCAGTGCCGGGAGTAATTCCAACCCAATCGTCGGCTACGGCGTTGTAGCCGGTCCGAATTGGATTCACGCCGATAACTCGTGCTCCGCGCTTCTTGAGTTTACCCAAGCCCATCTTGATCGGGTTGCTATCGTGATCCTCGGCCACACCGAAGAGCATGAACAATTTCGTGCGATCCCAGTCGGGTTGGCCAAATTCCCAGAACGCCCCACCCATGGTGTAGATGCCTCCGGCCGCCATGTTCACTGAACAAAAGCCACCGTGTGCGGCATAGTTCGGCGTGCCGAACCCTTGCGCCCAGAATGATGTGAAGCTTTGCGATTGGTCGCGACCAGTGAAGAAAGCCAGTTTGCTTGGGTCAGTATCGCGAACAGGCTTCAGCCAATCGACTGCGATGCCCAGCGCCTCTTCCCAGGATATTTCTTCAAACTCACCAGAACCGCGAGGACCAACGCGCTTCATTGGAGCGCGCAAACGCGCCGGTGACAGGTGTTGCATTATGCCCGACGAGCCTTTGGCACAAAGGACACCTTGGTTAACGGGGTGATCCTTGTTGCCCTCAATGTAAGCGACTTTCCCGTCCTTCATGTGAACGTTGATGCCGCATCGGCACGCGCACATGTAACAGGTCGTCTTCCGGATCTCGTCAGATACTTTTGGTGAGGTGTCGAGTGTTGGCTGGCCCATGTCTTCTCCCTTGGATAAGTCATATCTGGCTTGCGCCCGCGATGCGACTCCTCTTCAGTTCCTTGATTTAAAAGGATGGCTTGCTTCCAATTAGGTCCAATATGACCAGTGAAGTAAGTCCAGTTGTCTTTGGTTCCGTTTGTTTGCCTGAGCTGACAGCGCGCGGGTGGATTGCGTCGTAGTCAAACGGAGACGTTGCCGGACATAATTGGGAGGCAACATGACCATATCGGCGGTTAGCTCTCCTGACCGCTCTTATCAATGTATCCCCGTAGTTCTTCCGCCTCTGCGCGCGCTGTGCGCAAGCCTTCCATCGCGGCATTCAGTTCAGCTTCGGTCTGCGTCATACGGTTCGTAAGCTCCGCCTCGCGCTGCTGCATGTAGGTGACCGCTTGATCTCGCGCTTCCTCAGCGTGATGCAGCTCTTGCGCCATGCGATCGAGATCGTCCATATCCGAACGTGTTACGCGCGTAATTCGGCTGATCAGCCAATGCGCAAACCAGCCCGCCATGAAAGCAACAAACAGGATCGCTGCAGTTGCAAAGATGAATTCGGTGCCATTCATTCGCTGTTCGCCTCTTCTGCAACGTCTTCTTCGGAATCTTCATCGGCGGTTTCAGGAAGAACCAGTCGGAATTCGATCCGACGATTGGCTTCACGCCCCTCTTCAGTGCCGTTGTCGGCAATCGGTTGGGTTTCGCCGTAACCTTTGGCCGTGAGGTTGGTGGTCAGCACGCGGCGTTCCATGATAGCATTCAAAACAGCGTCAGCCCTTGCCTGGCTAAGCTGTTCATTCATGATTTCACGCCCTTGGCTGTCGGTGTGTCCGCCAATTTCAATCTGAACCGTCTGGCAATCCCGCAGCAGGTCGGAAATCGCGTCGATTGTCTTCAGCGCGTCATCTTCAATCTCGGTGGAGGACGGCGCGAATCTGATTTTGTTGGCGGCGACAGCAGCGTTGATTTGCTCGACACACTCTGCAGGTGTCGGCAGCGCTGCCAGCGGGTCCAGAGCTTCAGAGTATACGACGTCCAAATCAAACGCTGTGCCTTCCGGCAGCTTTGATGTGAGA
>CAYPVG010000134.1:0-4843 GCA_964414085.1 uncultured Boseongicola sp.
GGATCACCGGATAGGATAGTCGCCTGGCCATGACGACAGGTTTTGGCGGATCAACGACGACACGGCAAGGCGATAGTGTGCGATCTGAGCGGTCTGCTACTGACGCTGCTCCCTATCATAAGACATCCGCGCAATCTGAACCTCTTCCATGTGATCATTCGACCAGAACACCAAAGGCTTCATCATGCCCAAAAGGTCCCGTCCGAGCGGCGTCAGCTCATAAGACACCGCAACCGGCGGACCAGCCTCAACGGTGCGCGTCAGATAACCGTCGCGCTGAAGCATTCGGAGGTTCTCCGTCAGGACGCGCTGCGTGATATCGCCAATGCAACGCTTTAGCTCACCAAAACGCTTCGGGCCGTCTTCTAGTGCGAGAACAAGCAGAATGCGCCACTTCCCAGTGACATTGGCGAGCATCGAGCGAATGGGACAGCTGTGTGCCTGTGCCTTGTCTTCTACACCGATGGGAAGCATATCTGGTTCCTATTTGATACCTTGTTTGAGAGATATATCATCTGACGCTCGCTCCTCAAGCCCAATATTTATAGAGGTATCCTTCAAGATACCACTTATCAAATTAGTGCGTAATTGAAAGCTGGTATACTTTTGATACTTAATATCGCGAAACGACTCATTACCCAAAACGGACCGACATCATGTCTAATGCAACTTCAGTTCCACCACTCCGCATTGAGGATCATGTTCAAGCTCACTGGACCGAGCAGGAACGCGAAAACGCCGCCTTGATCCTCGACTTCTTCCAGACGCTTATGAACGAACACGACTTCGACGCTACGCTCGCCCGCCACGGCGACAGCCCCTATGTCCAACATAACCGGGCGATCCCCGACGGGGTTCACGGGCTGGTCGGATACGTCAAAAACCTCGTAAAACGCTTTCCCGACTACGCCTTCGACGTCAAACGCGTCATTGCCAGCGGCGACCACGTTGTCCTCCACAGCCACGCGACATTCAAAGCCGCCCACCGTGGAGACGAAAGAAAAGGCTTCATCATCACCGACACGTTTCGCCTAGAAGGCGGCCGACTTGCAGAACATTGGGATGCCATCCAGCCCATCGATGTCATGACGCGCCTTTTGATCCTGCTCACTGGCGGAACCGTCGCAAACAAGAACCCGACGTTCTAATTTGGCCGATACCGCAAAATCCGATGAAACAGGATATGGAAACTGCTTAGGCTTTTGAATTAATTCGTATGTTCATCTTCAGAACTCGCTAACCCGCCTGATGTACTTGCGTTCGTATGGAACGCTTGATCCGCAAAAGCCTTGGTATGCTGGCACCGCGCAGCCATTTGGATTTGGCAGTTAAGTTCGCGCTTTTTTGTCTGTTGATAGCACTCTGGCACGCAACATTGCGCCGGATTGGATACGATGATCGCGGCACGCCAATTAGCGAGATGCTATTGGAGGCAACGCTCGCCGGCGGCCCATTTGTATTGCTATTTTTGTTTGGCAGTTGGCACCAAGTGCTGGCCATTAGATCGCTTACTCACCGTGCGTATCAGGACCCATTGTCCGGTGTGCTGAACCGTCAAACCTTCGTAAATAGATTTGGCCGGGCACTGCCCCGAGCCCGTTGTGGTGTTCTACTATTGCTAGACGCAGACCACTTCAAACGGATCAACGATCAATATGGGCACAGCATGGGCGATCGCTGCATCGAGGCGATTGGACATCGCCTTAACTGGCATTTGCGTGAAGGCGCGCTCGTTGGGCGGATTGGTGGGGAAGAGTTTGCGGTCTTCATTCCAAATGTAACCGAAGAGCATGCAAAAGCGGTTGCAACGCGGCTGGGATTACCGGTGAGTTTTACCGACCATCAAAATCAAATCCATGCCTCAGTCTCATTGTCCATGGGTGGCACTTTCATTGATCAATCCCGCACAATCGAGCAGCACTTGGTTGATGCAGATGAAGCGCTCTATGCGTCGAAGTCTAACGGGCGATCTCAACTGCGGTTCCACAATCGCGAAGATGTCATATTGCTGGGCAGCCGTGCGGCGGTCAGCGATGATGATAGGAAAACGCTTCGGACACCCGACGCTAGATCACGGTCGAAAATGCAGCTGATCTCGGGATAATGTGCCTTCAGATGCAAATGGTGGCTGTGTTTCGCTAATCGTACGGTCGCCCATACAGTTTCCGCAAAATCCGGGTCGCGTCGCTGCTCGCCCTTGCCTAACTCTGTTGCACAGGCAAAGGATAAAGACCCATGCAAGACCAAGAGACCGGATACCATTACCAGCTTATGCGCCGCGCGATTGATCTGATCGATGCAGGCACGCAAGACATGTCGCTGGAAGACATCGCACGCGAGATGCACATGTCGCCTGCGCACTTCCAGCGCATTTTTTCGCGGTGGGCCGGTGTTTCGCCCAAACGCTACCAGCAATGGCTGACGCTCGACCACGCCAAGGAACTGCTGGCAAACCGCCATACCACGCTTGAAACCGCCGATGCCGTCGGCCTTTCTGGCTCTGGGCGCTTGCACGATCTTTTCATTCGATGGGAGGCGATGAGCCCCGGCGAATATGCGAAAGGTGGCGAAGGTCTCGAAATCCTCTGGGGCTGGTTTGAAAGCCCCTTTGGCCCGGCCCTCATCATGGGCACAGAGCGCGGCATTTGCGGCATTGGCTTTGCCGCAGAGACCGGTGCGGAAGATACCATGACCGACCTCATCGGTCGCTGGCCGAACGCCACCTTCACCGAGGATCCAACCGCACTGGCCCCGCTCGCGGCTAGCGCCTTCCCAATAGACGGCAAGCCGACAGATCCCGCCAAACTTTTCCTCATCGGAGCCCCGTTTCAGATCAAAGTCTGGGAGGCACTTTTGTCGATTCCAACGGGTCATGTTACGACCTACTCCGACATCGCTCGCACCATCGGAAATCCCAAAGCCGTGCGCGCCGTTGGCACGGCAGTGGGCCGCAATCCGATTTCCTGGCTGATCCCTTGCCACCGCGCGCTCAGAAAGTCCGGAGGATTGGGCGGCTATCACTGGGGTCTGCCTGTTAAGCGTACAATGCTTGCTTTTGAGGCGGCTGAGACCGCCTGATATCCCATATCAAGCGCGCGCGATTGCCTATCAGCCCGCTCATAGGCACATCTTCGCCCATAGCCGCTTTTGGTTGCTTACCAATCGTGTATAGCGGCACAGGAGATGTGAAATGACCAAAGGATTTATCATGGGATACATGAAAAAACCCGCCATCGTCGCAGCCGCCGGGGTTCTGGCGCTGTCTGCGTGTACCGATCCAAGTCAATACCCTGGCACGGACGGTGATCGCACCCGCCAAGGCGCCCTTGCAGGCGCCGCTATCGGCGCAATTCTTGGCGGAACGCGCGAAGGCGGCAACGACCGCTTCCGCAACGCAGCCGTTGGTGCCGCCATCGGCGCAGGCGCTGGCGCTCTCATCGGGTCGAGCCTCGATGCGCAAGCCGCCGAGCTTGAGCGCGATTTCGACAACGGCCAGATCGACGTGATCAACACTGGCAGCGAATTGATCGTCCGGATGCCGGAAGCGATCCTGTTCGCCACCGATAGCGCAGCCCTGAACGGCGCGCTCCGCTCTGACCTCTTCGTGCTGGCAGAAAGCCTCAACCGCTATCCACAGTCCATCGTGACCGTCACCGGCCACACCGACAACACCGGCACAGCCGCCTACAACCAAGGCCTGTCTGAGCGTCGTGCCTTCGCTGTGGCTGACACGCTCATGTCAGGCGGTGTGTCCGGCGTGCGCATCCGCACTGTGGGCGCAGGCGAAAGCCAGCCGATCGCCACGAACCAGACGGCAGCGGGCCGTGCTCAGAACCGTCGTGTGGATATTACGATTACACCAACGAACTAAGCGCGCTTTGTTCCTTTCAAGCGCTTAGCAAACTGGCGGCCGTGGCTTTGCTTCGGCCGCCATTTTCGTTTCAGGCGGGTTTGGCGCGCAGAGTGCGGCGCAGCCAAATCAAGGCGGCAAAACTCATCGCCATCATTACAGCTCCCAACAGAAAGGCGACGCCGGTGTCATTCTGACTTTCTGCGTAGCCACCTGCCACAGCCGGGGCCACCATCATCACCGCGTAGTAGATCGCAAAGAAAACCCCCATACCAAAGGCACGCGTCTCCGGCGGCAGAACGTCGGACGGCAAGGTCATGATCAGCCCGGCAGACACGCCAAAAAGCAGACCAGAGGCGAGGAAGGCTACGGGCCAGGCAGACGGCGGGATGACCAAAATCAACGGCAGCGACACAATGCCGGACAACAGGCTCAGCCCGATGATCAGATCACGCCGCCCCGTGATGTCCGACAAAATCCCGCCCAAGGGAACAGCGACACCCACCGCGATGATGAAGAGGCTGACAGTCCAGCTTGACGTCACCGGATCCAATCCGCTTTCCGCCGCGAGAAGTGGACCAAAAGCAAACACCATCGCCAATGCCGAGTTGTACAATGCCCAAATGGCGCCTGCCAAAACCAAGGGTCCGTACGGAATGGCGCCCTTCAATCCAGTCTGCGGCGTTTCCTGCAGTCCCTCGGGCGTCCGGTAAATGGCCGCAAACAGAACAAGCGAAAGCGCCACCATGAAGATGACCCCGCCCCACCCCACAACAAGGGAACCATCGATGGCAGTGATGGTTGGCAAAACGATCAGAGCCAGAGCTATGCCCGCAGGCCATGAGGCGATGAAAACGCCCATCGCGGTGCCGATCTCGCGCCCCTGAAACCAATCAATGAGCATCTTGGTCATCACGATATTAACGATGACGCCGCCAATCCCGCCCAGAACGCGCCCCAAGACCGCAAGCTCCCAGGTCGCGCTCCATAAGG
>CAYPVG010000135.1:0-3389 GCA_964414085.1 uncultured Boseongicola sp.
GCCCCGACGCCAAGAGCCAGATCTCTCTGCGGTACGAAAACGGGAAACCGGTTGAGGTGACGTCCATCGTGCTGTCGACCCAGCATGCTGATGAGTCTCAAACGAGCGACGACATTCGCGCGATTGTTGAGCCATATATCCGAGAGGTGCTTCCCGCAGGTTGGTTGAGCGAGGCAACGGAGTGGTGGGTCAATCCAACGGGCACCTTTGTTATCGGCGGCCCGGATGGCGACGCGGGCCTGACTGGGCGGAAAATCATCGTGGATACCTATGGCGGCGCGGCTCCTCACGGCGGCGGCGCTTTTTCCGGGAAGGATCCGACTAAAGTGGACCGGTCGGCTGCATATGCTGCGCGGTATCTGGCGAAGAACGTGGTGGCGGCTGGTTTAGCCGAGAAGTGCTTGATCCAGTTGTCTTATGCGATCGGTGTGTCGAAGCCGCTGTCTGTATACGCAGACACCTTTGGCACGGGTGAGGTTCCTCCCGAGCTGATCGAAAAAGCTGTCCAGGCGACGATGGATCTGAGCCCGCGCGGGATTCGCGAGCATTTGCAGTTGAATAAGCCGATCTATCAGCGCACCGCGGCCTATGGGCATTTCGGGCGCGCGCCTGAGGCGGATGGTGGGTTCTCCTGGGAGAGAACCGATTTGGCGGACTCACTGAAAAGCGCGATTTGATTCCGAGCAAAGCAGAGGGAGGTCCCGTCCCCCAGACCCCCTTGGAAGTATTTTGAAAGGGTGAGTGTGTGACGGCATCCTTTACTGTGGCAATTGATGGGCCTGCGGCAGCGGGGAAGGGAACGCTTTCGAAAGCTCTCGCCCAACGGTTTGGCTTTGCTCACCTTGATACGGGACTGTTGTACCGGGCGACGGGTCGCAAGGTGTTAGAGACCGGATTGTCACCGGCAGACGCGGCGCGCGCCGTCGAGCCGTCGGATCTGGAACGCGATGGGTTGCGCACGCAAGCTGTGGCTGAACTTGCCTCGCAAGTTGCAACGATCCCAGAAGTTCGCAACGCCCTTGTTGCGTTTCAGCGCAATTTCGCACGGCGAGATGGCGGGGCGGTGTTGGATGGCCGCGACATAGGAACAGTGATTTGTCCGGATGCCGAAGTGAAGCTTTTCGTCACGGCAGGTGCTGAGGTCAGGGCGCAGCGTAGGTTCGATGAGTTGCGATCTTCAGGACAACATGTCGAGTTCGAGGACGTTCTTAACGAAGTGAAGAAGAGGGATGCACGCGATATGGGCCGTGCAGACGCCCCTATGCGGGCAGCAGAGGATGCGCACGTCATAGATACGTCTGACATGAGCATCGAGGACGCCTTGGCGGCGGCGGAAGCGATTGTAAGCCGGAAATGGGAAGGATTGGCAACGTGAAGACGACAAATCTAGGAAAGAACGGACCGACCATCACGCAGTTCGGGCTTGGAGCGATGTCGTTTGCGGGTGCTTATGGCGGGGCTTCGCAGGAGGCGTCCGATGCCGTTTTGGATGCTTGCTTTGAGGCCGGTGTCACACACCTCGATACGGCCAACATTTATGGCGAGGGGCGTTCAGAGGAGATTGTCGGCGAATGGCTTCGCAACCGTCCGGGTATGCGCGACAATTGGGTCATCGCTACCAAGGCGGGGATTGTGATCGGTGACCCGGACCGGCGCTTCAACAATGAAGGCGCCTATATGGAGGCGGAGCTTGACGCTTCGCTTCAGCGTCTCGGTGTTGATCATGTCGATCTGTTTTATGTTCACCGCCGTGAACATGCGATCCCGATTGAAGAGGTCGCGGGCGCCATGGGACGTATCGTTGAGAAGGGCAAAGCAAAAGCGATCGGGTTCTCTGAGATTGCACCGAATTCACTGCGGGAGGCGCACGCGGAGTTCCCGGTAGCGGCCGTTCAATCGGAATACTCGTTGTCCACACGGGCTTGCGAGTTGGGGATGGTTCAAGCGTGCGCCGAACTGGGTGTGACTTTGGTGGCGTTTTCCCCCGTTGGAAGGTCCTTCCTGACGGATGCGCCATTTACACCCGAGGCGCTGGAAGACATTCCGTTCCTCAACACCAATCCGCGGTTTATGGAGCCAAACTACTCCAAGAATATCGCGGCTGTCCGGCCGTTTCAGGAGCTGGCACGCGATATGGGTGAAACCACTGCGGCGCTCGCGATAGCCTGGACGCGCACCAAGGGCGACCATGTGGTGCCCATCCCGGGCACAAAGTCGGTTCAGCATTTGAAAGAGTTGCTGCGGGGAGCTGAACTGGAGTTGTCAGAGGATCAAGTGGCCGAGATCGAGGCAGCTTTGCCGCTTGGGTGGGCGCATGGCGACCGGTATAACGTGACCCAGTGGGTTGGGCCTGAGAAGTACGGGTAAGCTTTAGCCGCTCACATAGGTTCCGCTTGGGCGGAAGAATTCCTTTTGATTGTGAAGGCGACCGAGGAGGTCGTGAACTTCCCGCGCGTCCATATCAGGTTGGCTCTTTGCCTTGCGTAGCGCCGTCTCGATGAGTTCGAGATCGTCGACGTCCAAGTCGAATTGACGATTTGGTTTTGGCATCGCGCGTCTTCTCCTTTTCGACCTTGACTGGGAGAAAGGTAGTTTGACGAGTGTCACTTTCAAATTCGGCCATCTTGGATGTTAAGCGGTTACATTTGAGTCAAAACCAGAGGTCTGCGACGCAGGCAGGGGCTTTGTCCGCTTCCTTGAACGTTTTCAGGCCGTCGAAATGGCGAATGGGCAAGCGCGCGATATCATCGGGTGTTTTGCATTGCCGCATGTTTACCGCAACGCGTGACCGCCCGTCGGCATGCGGGGCGGTGGCTTTGTACCAAACGAGGCAGCCGCAGGTCGTGCAGAAATGAAACCCGAGATCTTGGTCGCCCCTTTGATACTCTGTGGTCGCACCCGAGGTTTCAATTCCTTCGCCCGCCCAGCCATACGCCCAAAGCGCGCCATAACGTCGACACGCCGTGCAATTGCAGGCTGTGACGCGGTCGGGTGATCCTTGGAATGTCCAGCGCGTTTCTCCGCAGAGACAACATCCTTCGAGCATGGCGCACTCCCTGGCTATCCTGTGTGCAAGTATCACACTGGCAGATTGCTAGATCAACGCGCGCATCCACGTCGGTCTTGCCAAAACAGCCTTTCCCGCCTATAGAGCGCGCGTCGAAGCGGCGGGACAGTCGTGAGCGCAGAGACTTGAGCAGGGTCGGTCAACACCGGCCCTTCTTATTTGCGCATCACGGACGGCTCGCCAGGACCAACCTTGAAAGACCGGCGGAGACAACCGCACGGCCAGTTAAATCGAAGATAGGAAACGATAAACGCATGTGCGCTAAAGCAACGATGGAGGAATTCGAAGCCCTCCTAAACGAAAGCTTCGAAATGGACACACC
>CAYPVG010000136.1:0-6448 GCA_964414085.1 uncultured Boseongicola sp.
GGTGCTAACGCAGTCAGAGGGAGCAGTCGCCACGGATCGTTGGTTGTCGGAGGCTCGCGTGGCGCAAGACACAGCCAGTTTTTCGGTGCCCCCATCGTGCGATGTGGTGGCCGGGCAGGTCATCGAGTTGGACACGCCCGATGTGTCGGGTCTATTTCGGATCGACCGTATCGAGGACGCCGGAGCCAAGACTGTCGAGGCAACCCGCGTGATGTCTGAAGTCTATGACCGACCGGTAGCCGAGGAAGAGATAGTTCCAGTTCCACCAGTTGTCGCTCCGCTGCCGGTTTGGCCGGTCATGATGAATCTCCCGCTTCTTCGGGGAGATGAGAACCCGGATGCTGTTTGGCTAGCGGCAACAGCCGAACCTTGGCCCGGTAGCGTGGCGGTTTACGGATCAGATACCGGCGAGACTTGGCGGATTGAGGGGCGGTTGGAGCGGCCTGTCATGATCGGTCAGACACTTTCGGAGCTACGGTTTGCCACGTCGGGTTCGTTTGATCGAGGTGGTCCTTTGACCGTGGCGTTTTCAGCAGGCTCTCTTTCGAGTATCTCGGACAATGCACTGCTCAGTGGTGGAAACCTTGCAGCTGTCGGGAATGCTGTTACCGGTGCATGGGAACTGTTTCAGTTTCGTGACGTGGAGCTTGTAGGGCTCGACACTTGGGCGTTATCGATGCGGCTGCGCGGCCAAAGAGGGACTGACGCGTTTGTTCCAGACGTTTGGCCAGTAGGTTCGACCGTCGTCATCTTGGATGAGGCGGTGACGCCTTTGAACCGTACTCCATCGCAGCGCGGTGCAATACGCGAGTATCGTTTTGGCCCATTTTCAAAGCCCGTAGATCACCCATCCTTTCGACAGATCTCTCACGCTTCGGATGGTGCGGGGCTGAGACCTTATAGACCAGTCCATCTCAGCGCTCGGAACCAAGCAAATGGCGATATCGCGTTGAATTGGATACGCCAATCACGTGTTGATGCCGACCTATGGGGTGTTGCCGACGTTCCACTCGGCGAGGCGACGGAGGTCTACTTAGTTCGCGTTGTCGCGGGCGGAGTGGTGCGCCGTGAAACAACGGTGATGTCGCCGCAGTGGATCTACACGGCGGGCGATCAGATGACGGACGGAATTGTCGGGAGTGTTTCGTTCGAAGTTGCTCAAATCTCGGATCGCCTAGGGCCAGGTCCATTCGGAAAGGTAGAATTCAATGACTGAGACTTCTCAACTTGCATTGCCACTAGTTCAAGCGGCACAGGCGCAAAAGCACGTCACGGTAAACACAGCATTCGAAATTCTTGATGCCGTGTCGCAGATTTCTTTGGCAGGTGCCGACGCTAATTCTCCACCTGCATCGCCTGCCGCCGGTTCCGTCTATTCCATTGGGACAGGTGCGACGGACGCTTGGGCAGGCGAGGACGGGAGGCTCGCCGTTTTTGTAAACGGCGGCTGGTTGTTTGTGACGCCGATCGTTGGATGGCGCGCGTGGCGGTTAGACACCGGTGTTCCAGTCACATTTGATGGGGTCGAGTGGGTCCCTGGGGGCGGGGCATTTTCGGCCAACGGAGCCGGGTTCGTCCAAAGAACGATAGAGGTCGATCACGCGGTCAGCGCAGGTGCGACGAGTGTGGTGAACGGCCTGATCCCGGCAAACACGGTTGTCTATGGAGTGACAGGGCGCGTTTTGTCAGACCTAGGCGGACCTGCGAGCATTGAGATCGGCGTTACAGGAAGCTCGAACCGTTATGGAAGTGGCATCGGTGTGTCGCAAGGCGCATGGGCCCGAGGGCTGACCGGAAATCCACTGACGTATTACTCGGACACAGACATTATTCTGACGGCAATAGGTGGTGATTTCACTGGGTCCGGGACACTTCGTCTTGCCGTTCATTTTGCAGAATTGACGTTGCCACGCGGGTAAACTGCCCTAACCCTTCGCGCAAGACATGCACAGCGTTACGGTTGGATCGAGAGCGATTCGACCAGGTGCGATACCGTCCCCGCAATCCAGGCAGTAGCCAAATTCACCTTCCTCAATTCGCTGAAGTGCCAGCACGATCCTTTGTCGGCGTGCTGCTCGGCGACGGGCGGTGGCTTGTGCCATGGCCTGTCGTTGCATGGCGTCCATACGGCTTAAACGGCCAACAGACTGTTGATCCAGTGTCACGGTTTTCTGATCGGACAGACCCAGACTGTCTTCACGATCAAGTTCTTTAAGCTCTTCTTTCAAAACAACTTTTGCTTCATCTTCAGTCATTGCGTGCCATATCTTTTTTTGGCCTGAGGGTCTTTTTTGCTACCGTCGCGGGCGCTATATGGTGTAAACGGCGCGTGACAGTAAGAAGGATTTGGCCATGGCCGAGCAGCAGCGTAAACCCCTTTCAGTGGATCCCGTCTGGCATCAGATCAGTCAGGACGCACAGACGGCTGTCATGAATGAGCCACTGATCGGTGGCCTCGTGCATTCCAGCATTCTTCATCACGCGACGCTCGAACGTGCCCTCAGCTATCGTATTGCGATGAAACTTTCGTCAGACGAGATGTCGGCGCAAATCCTTCGCGAAATCGCTGATGAAGCTTACATAGCCGCGCCAGAGTTAGGCGAAGCCGCACGCGCTGATCTTGTTGCGATCTTCGAGCGTGATCCGGCGTGCCATCGCCTGATGCAGCCGCTTTTGTTCTTCAAAGGCTTTCAGGCCGTGCAGGCGTATCGCGTGGGCCACTGGCTTTGGCATCAAAACCGTCGCGATATTTCCTACCTTATTCAGGCCCGTGTGAGCGAGGTTTTTGGTATCGACATCCATCCAGCCGCAAAAATCGGCAAAGGCCTGATGATCGACCATGCGCATTCCATCGTTATTGGCGAGACGGCCGTTGTCGGCGACAATGTTTCTATGCTGCACTCGGTGACTTTGGGCGGCACAGGCAAAGAAGATGACGACCGCCATCCGAAGATCGGCAATGGTGTTTTGATAGGCGCGGGTGCGCATGTGCTGGGTAATATCCGGGTGGGCTCCTGCTCTCGCATTGCCGCTGGTTCCGTGGTTTTGGAAGAAGTGCCACCGTGCAAAACAGTTGCTGGTGTTCCTGCCAAGATTGTCGGTGAAGCTGGGTGCGATCAACCCGCGCTGACGATGGACCAAATCCTGAACGGCTGTCCCGGCGAATAACCATTTCCTAGAATAGTCTCACTGCAAGTGCCCGAAATTTCGGGCATTTTTGCTTTTTTGTACCTGACACTTGCGGCAATCCATTAAGATCGTCAGTCTTAAACGCGGAATTTCTGCACGAAGGGGGAACATCATGGCATCGCGTCAAACCAACGGTCGCGGCGTGCGATATGAGTCGATTGTGGACACAGTTGGCGACACACCAGTGGTTCGCATCAACCGGATCGGGCCGAAGAACGCCACGATCTATGTGAAGTTCGAAGCCTTTAATCCTGCGGCGTCCGTGAAGGATCGTCTTGCACTCTCAATCATCGAAGCCGCCGAGAAAGACGGGCGTTTGAAGCCCGGACAAACCGTGGTCGAGGCGACGTCTGGCAACACTGGCATTGGCCTTGCCATGGTGTGTGCTGCCAAGGGTTACCCCCTAGTGGTCACAATGGCGGCAAGTTTCTCGGTCGAGAGACGCAAGTTGATGCGCTTCCTGGGTGCGAAGGTGGTGCTGACACCCGCCGCGGAAAAGGCGACTGGCATGTACGACAAAGCTGTCGAGTTGGCCGAAGCGAATGACTGGTTTCTGGCCAGTCAGTTTGAAACTGCCGATAACGCGGACATCCACGAGTCGACGACAGCCCGCGAGATTATCGCGGACTTCGAAGGCGAGCGTTTGGATTATTTCGTCACCGGCTACGGCACAGGCGGAACCGTTTCCGGCGTGTCCCGCGTTCTGCGCAAAGAACGTCCAGACACCAAGATCATCCTGACCGAGCCGGCAAACGCTGCACTGGTAGGCTCTGGAACAGCTCAGGAGCGGACCGCAACCAACGCACCGGCCAGCGGCCACCCGGCTTGGGAGCCGCATCCCATCCAAGGGTGGACGCCCAACTTTATTCCCCACGTGCTGCAGGAAGCGATTGATGGGTCCTACTATGACGAGTTGATCCCCGTCAGCGGACCTGACGGAATTGCCTGGTCCAAACGCCTTGCGGCGGAGGAGGGGATCTTCACCGGTATCTCGGGCGGTTCAACGTTTGCCGTTTCGATGCAAGTTGCAGAAAGCGCTCCGGAAGGATCGGTGATACTGTGCATGTTGCCGGACACAGGCGAGCGATATCTTTCCACGCCACTTTTCGAGGGTATCCCTGAGGATATGTCGGACGAAGAAATGGCGCTGTCTAAATCCACACCGGGTTGTCAGATGTAGCGCAAAAATCTCGGGCCTCGGATACGCAATCCGAGGTTCGGTTTCGCAGAGGCGTCATAAAGCTGTCACCGGGCTGTTACGCGCTCTGACAAAACTCCCTGTTATTCAACTTGCATACCAGGGGACAACCGATGACACTCGCAACATTCAAAAAAAGCCTTTCATGTCTTGCGCTTGGGTTGGCTTTGCCAACTACAGCCTTGGCAGATGCGCCGATTCTGGTGACATCTACCGCTGATGCCGGCGAAGGCTCGTTGCGCGCGGCACTCGCCACTGCAGCGGCCAGCGACACACCGTCTCACATCCTAGTCGTGAGCAACGGGTCTATCACCATCGACAGCGGACTGATCTACGCCGGGACGGCACCTGTCACTGTTGTCGGAAATGGGTCAACCATTCAAACATCTGCAAATGCGACGCTCCTGACCGCCAGCCAGGGTGGCGACATGTCCCTCGTTGGCCTCACGATCAAAGGCCCGGGCGGCTACAGCATTAATGCACGCGGCGACTTGGACGGAGCCGCAGGCAAGGGCATCTTTGTCGACGTCCGCGACGATCAAACGGGTATGGTTCCCCTCAAACTGAGTGACGTCACTGTTGAAGACGTCGCCGGGCACGGAATCCACATTTCCGACTGCTCACTCGCGGATGACTGCGGCGGCGGTGGTGGTGGCGCGGGCGAAGGCTCGGCTGCGTCGATAAGTGTTGATCTCTCAGGCGTGACTGTGCGCGGCGTTGGTCAGGGGCGTTTCGATGCAGATGGCCTACGCGTTGATGAACGCGGCGCAGGCAGCATCTACATGAGCGCTGAAGACGTGCTCTTCACCGGCGTTGGCGCAGATGGTGTCGAGCTGGACGAGGGTCAGATCGGAGACATCGTGGTCACCGTTAAGGGCGCGGAATTCCTCAAAAATGGTGACTATTGCGACCCGGCGCGTCTTGCATCCTTCATGCCGGCCGAGCCAGAAGGCGCGTTTGACGTAGGCGCGATGGCGGAAGCCTCCGTTCCCGGACCCATCACCAATTCTCCCGATGATCGCTGCTTCGAGCGTGAAGTCGATCTTTATGACGATGGCACGGTCGAAGAATACGAATTCGCCATCGACGTCGACGACGGCTTTGACATCGACGAAGCAGGCCCAGGTTCGATCCGCGCCGTCGTAGAAGATGCAGTGATAACGGCCAACTTCGACGAGGGCCTCGACTTTGACGAGGAAGACGGCGGCAACATCGAACTGACGCTGATCAATGTGACCGCTGACGGCAACACCGACGACGGTGTGAAAAACTCAGAAGAGGGCGCAGGCGATGCCATCGGTGTTCTGGTTAATGTTATGACCACGAATAACGGCGGCGTGGGTGTGGTCTTCGAAGAAGAAGACGGTGGTGACACCCATGTGACAACCCTCGGTGGCGGCTCCACTGGCAATGACAACGGCGAGACCGGCTTTGAGATTGTACAGGATGACGAAGGTGCAGGGTCCTTCGTAGTATTGGGCAGCCAGATTGCGGACGGCACCGATATCGAGGGTGTTAGCTTCGACAGTTAAGCCTCTGAAATAATGATGGAAAGAGGCGTTTTATTCGGGCGCCTCTTTCGCGTTTCCGAGCCAAAATCGAAAACGCTGCGCAATTGTGGTACGCTATTCTGCATTCAAACTAAGAGGGGGAGTGTGCCATGAGTATGTATGAAAAACTGACTGCCGCATTGCAATCGAACGACCCTGACGCATTCGTCGATCTGTTACATGACGATTTCGAGTTTGTCCGTCACCAGTCCGGGACGTCAATGAACAAGGCCGAAATGGCCGAGATGGTCGGCGCGATGAGTGGTGAAGATGGCTGGTCCATCGACAACCAGAGGTGCGTTTACGAGAACGACGACATTCTCGTCGAACATTCGTTCATGTCCTTTCCGGACGGAACGCGGGAGGCCGTGCTGACGGCAAACACGCTAAAGGACGGCAAGATCGTCCGCATGGAAAGCGGTGCGTCGCTGTTGAAATAAGAAAAAGCCCCGCGCGATGACGGGGCCTAATTCTTCTTGGCAAAGTATCCCGGGGTCCGGGGCAGAGCCCC
>CAYPVG010000137.1:0-10890 GCA_964414085.1 uncultured Boseongicola sp.
CAGGGTGCGGAATGCTCAAAAGCTTTCCCAATCTCCCAAGGGCGACCCATTTTCTTTTGCGCCCCCTGCAAATCGCGGCGCGTCATATCCAAAGCGATGCCATAGCCAAACACATGGTCAAGCGCATCCGCTACCGCAATGTCGGTCCCGCCGGACTGCAAGGCCACCAGCATCTCCGCCTCGTGGTGAACATCCGACGAGTGTCCGGGATACGGAAAGTTGCCCGATGCATCGAGGTTGTTTGGGTTCTTCTGGAAAAAGAAGGGCGGCTCACGGTTCGGATCGTGACCCATCTCAACCGCGTGCGCCGCATAGTTTCTGCCAATGCAGTAGACTCGACGAACCGGAAAGACGGCACCGCCACCCTGAACAGGCAAAACACTTTGAGGCGCGGGGGGAAAGGCGAATTCTGACACGATTTCTCCGAAAGATGACCAAACGCATCTCATCGGTAACCGGCACCGCTGAATAGTTCAAACCAAAGAGGTTAGCGCTGTGATGAAAACGAAACCAGACGGGTTTGCCCGCTCGCCATTCTGCGTCGGCGGCTGCGGTATTCCGGAACAATTTCAGCGGCTTGTGTCGTGCGGTTCACCTTGACCACAGCAATTGAGATATTGTCTTGCTCGGGATCGTTCAAAGCGTTGACGGCGCGCAGCAACGAAAATGCAATCTCGTTACTCGAGCGATCCTCGCGTGACCGCAACATTGTCGTGATCTGGTCGTCACTCAGGTACTGCAAACCATCGCTCGCAACAATCACCATGTCGCCTTCTTGCAGTTTCAAAGGTGTCTTGGGGCAATCAATCTTCTCGATATTGTCGCCTAGAAGGACCGACAGCAAACAGTTGCGATCAGGATGGAAACGCCCTTGATCAGGCGTCAGCTTCCCATTGGCCACCATCTGATCGATAAGCGGTGCCATCGAATGATCTTCGTTCAATTGTCTCAGACGCCCATCGCGGTAGAGGTACATCGGAGAGTCACCGACCGAAATCCAGAAGAGCCGGTCCTCAACAAGAATAGGTGCCACCAATGTCGCCCCCATCCCGTAGTTCTTCGGGTTTTCCTGAACAAAGTCTCGAATGCACGCATTGGCCGTCAACGCCGCGTTCATCAGAATGTCCGGCAGTTGATCTTCGTTCTTTTTCAGCTCGGCCAGCTTGAATTTCAGCTCTGCAAACACCTCTGTGACCAGTATCGCACTGGCGAGTTCACCAGCGGCATGTCCACCCATTCCGTCGGCCAGCACAACGAACCCAACGTCCTGCCCTGCGGGAAAATCGGTAACAACAGCGTCTTCCTGCAGCTCTCTTTGGCCAAGGCCCAGAGCCGTGGCTACGTCGTATCTTGGGACGTCTTTCAGGCCCATGTTGGTGCCCCTTCTTCGTCTCATCTCCCCGTTCCAAGGATGCAAAAAGCAGCCCGAAAGCGCAGGGTATCCAAACAGACTAGCGAAGCTTTGTGGCCAAACAGAGATGGCGATAGGGGTAAACTTGGGCGCAAAACGCCGAAAACGTTGCCGAATTGTCTCATGCCGACAGCACGCTCGAACCGCGGAAATTGTGCTCAAACACCCAATATTTAGCGGCCGAAGCTTTTTCTTAAGCCGGACGCGATCAACTCCAGAACTGATCGCGCACAACGCCTTTCGCCATGCCTTCGGGCGTCTGAATTTCAAGCTTAGTGCCAGGATCCCAATGCGTCATGAGAACCATGCCAATCGCAGCAGTGCAGTCGAAATCTGGCGACCAAGCCGCAGACGTCACCTGCCCCACCTTCTTTGATCCCGCCATGATCGGCCAAGCGCGATCACACGGTGGAACTCGCCCCGTGATCTCGATGGGGCGGATTTGCCGAATAGGTCCATCTTTGGCGACCCGCAGCAAAGCGTCCCGGCCAATACAGCCAATAGCTGTTTGAGTGTTGCAGAACTTCCCAAGACCACACTCGTGCGGCGTGTTTTCACGCGTCATGTCGTTGCCATAGCTCAACAATCCGCCTTCAATCCGTTCAATCGCATTGGGGCACCCCGCACGGACGTTCAGATCCTGGCCTGCCTCCATCAGGGCATTCCAGATGGGCATGCCAAGCTCAGATCCTTCGACGTAAGCTTCAAATCCGCCCTGCTTTGAATAGCCAGAGCGGGCGACCAGCACGTCGTTGCCCTCAAATGAGAAATACCCGAAGCGGAAGAACCTCAGGTTGCGAATATCATCCCCAAAGACCCGTGCAGCCAATTCGTCTGCTTTAGGCCCCTGGATGGCCAGAGGGCTCACATCGGGCTCATCCACCAGCACTTCAAACCGGTATGCGTTGGCGATCCCTTTGACCCAAAGCAACAAGTCGGAGTCAGCGATGGAAATCCAATACCGATCTTCGCTGATTTTGACTGCAACCGGATCGTTCAGCATGCCCCCTGTCTCATCAACAATCGGCACATAGAAACACTGGCCCGGCAGCATGCCGCGCAAGTCGCGCGGCGTAAGTGTCTGCATCAGACGGGTCGCGTCAGGACCGCGGAGCTCGACCTGGCGCTCACATGCCACATCCCAGACCTGCACATTTTTCTTCAGATGATGATAGTCCGCTTCGACGCTTTCAAAAAAGGTCGCCAGCAACATATGGTTGTAAACGGTGTAGCCACCGACACCTGCCGCTTCGACACCTTCTGAGAACGGCGTCCGGCGCAAGCGCCGGGACGGAGCAATGAGAGCCATGGGGTTTATCCTTCTTCCCGGGCCTGCTGGCGAAGTTCGAATTTCTTGATTTTTCCGGTGGCTGTCTTCGGAAGGTCTCCAAAAACAACCGACTTGGGTGCCTTAAACCCGGCGAGATGCTCGCGACAAAATGCAATGATGTCATCCGCGCTTGGCGATGTGCCCTCGCGCAACTCGACAAAGGCGCATGGCACCTCACCCCATTTGGCATCGGGCTTGGCAACCACAGCGGCAGCTTGCACAGCATCATGCCGGTACAACACGGCCTCGACCTCAACCGACGAGATATTCTCGCCGCCTGAAATGATCACATCTTTCAGCCGATCGCGTATCTGAACATATCCGTTGGCATGGACGACCGCAGCGTCACCTGACCAGAACCAACCGTCGGCAAATGCTTCATCTGTAGCAGCAGCGTCCTTGTAGTAGCCCTTCATCACGGTGTTGCCTCGGATCGCAATCTCGCCCTGCGTTTCGCCGTCCATGGGGACCGGCTCTCCGCTTTCGCGATCAATCACGGCAAAGTCCTCAAGCATCGGGAAGGCAACGCCTTGGTGCGCCTGTAGCTCTGCCTGTTCAGACGCCGACAGGTTCTCCCATTCTTCCTGCCAAAGGCACTGCGAGATATGGCCGTATGTTTCAGTCAGGCCATAGACCTGCATAACCTTCAGGCCCATTGACTTGGTCTTCTCCAAGATCGCAGGCGGCGGCGGGGCGCCAGCCGTCAAGACATTGATACGAGGTTCATAGGCTGCACTTGGCGCATCTTCGCTTTCGGCCAGCATTTGCAGAACAATCGGAGCCGCGCCAAAGTGAGTGATCCCCTCAGCTTCAATGGCTGCAAAAAGCTTCGAGGGCATCGGATCGCGCGTGAATACCATTTTTCCGCCCACAAGCGGCAACATCCACGGATGACACCAGCCGTTGCAATGGAACAAGGGCACAATGGACAAGTAGTTGATGAAATGTGGGACATCCCAAGCGTTGACCGTGCCTATCGCCATCAAAGCCGCACCACGGTGATGGTAAACCACACCTTTCGGGCGGCCCGACGTTCCGGATGTGTAGTTCAACGCCAAGGCCTGCCACTCGTCCTCCGGCATCCCGCTTCCGTCAAAGGGCGTTGCCGCAAGAAGCTCACTGTAGTCGTCTCCCGGGTTTCCAGCATCCGGGCCTTGCCCATCAACGATGGTCACAACTGGAATGCGGGCGTCGTTCAGATCAAATGCCGCTTCGACAACCGAGGAAAACTGACTGTCCACGATGACGAGCTTGCTGTCCGCGTGCTCCAAAATGTAGGCAATGGTCCCTGCCTCCAAACGCATGTTGATCGTGTTCAGAACCGCGCCAATCATCGGAACCGCGTAGTGAAGTTCATATAGCGCCGGAATATTTGGACAGATCACCGAAACTGTGTCGCCCTTTCCGATACCCCGTGCCTGCAATCCAGCAGCAACGGCCCGAACCCGCGCCGCAAAGGTCGCCCAATCGTACCTTTCTTCTCCATAAACCACGGCCTCACGCGGTCCATGGACGGCCGCTGCACGGTTCAGATGCGAGATTGGCGACAGGGGCACATAGTTCGCCGCCACGCGCGCCGCTGTTTCAAAGTTGGATTGCATGAGCGTCCCCTCCTCCCTGAAAGACCGCCTACTTACTTAGGCCCGCTCCAGTCGATCTGGCAAATCTCAGCCGAACGACCTTCAAAATCCCAAACACGACCAAAGGCACGCAAGCGGCCTTGATTGGCCGTTGCAACAGTGATGTCTGCACCCATCCAGTATTGGGAGTTCGTGATCACCAGATCGTTTTCAGGGTCCTTGCCCGGCACCGGAACAATCTCGCCCTTGATGCGCTTACCAACGCTGATCCGCCGGGTCTTGCCTTCGTTTTCGTAGGTGACCGGCTGACGTTCGTGCCCAAGAAGTTCAGACACCAACACACTAAAGAGACCAGTCGTCCCACGCGCTTTGCCGGACATGATCGTTACGATGGCATCGTAGGCTTCCTCGGACGAGCGATCGTCAATGAACAATGCGACCTTCCAGTTTCCGCGCGCCATCCGCTCGGGGATTTCGATCATCAGACCGATGTTCAACCCAGAAAGGTCAATGTCACCGTACTGACCTTCGTCGATACGTATCCCGCCCCAGGTCTGGCAATGCCCTTCGGTTGGAGGGTGCTGACCCAAAGAAACAACACACGGGCAAAACACCGTGCAATTGCAGTTCAGGATCAACTCGCCCTTCATCGTCCAAGGGACTGTGCCAATCTCACCATCCAAAGCCATGTTAGCTATCTCCCATTAAATCCCGTTTATCAGTGTCACCGCGCCAGCTCCAAGCAGCGCGTATCCCAAAGGTCGGCTCAGCCAACGGCCAATCTCAGGGAGTTTTTCCAAAACCATAATGACCGTTGCCAGCCCCATGAACAAAAGGCTCATCACGCCGCCAACGAAGGCCAAGAGCATCAACGCCCAACAGCATCCAAGGCAGGTCGCGCCTAACTTCAAGCCCAAACGCCACGGTCCCACATCCCAATGCTCCATAAAGAACATCATCGGCGCACGGCATTTGGACAGGCACGATTCTTTCAGGGCCGAGAATTGATAAGCGCCGGCAACCGTTAAAAGCAGCGCTGACAAAATGGCCGACCGGCTGTCTCCAAAACTGCTCACCAAGTCAAAAGCAAACAGCGCCATCTGGAGACCTGCTGCCACAAATGCAAATCCAGCCCAAACAGCGACAAATCCCAAAATCAGCTTTGCAGATGAAATCTCAGCACCGGAGTGGCCAATATCGTCATACGCCGCGAAGGCAGGCAGAGCGGTGGGAAGCATCATCGCCAACGACATCAACATCCACATCGAAGAGATGCGAAAGAATCCCGCTGCATCCGGAGTGATCGTGCAAAGCGCGACCCAGAACTCAGTGCCGAAAATTCGGGATGCTTCCCGCAAGTCTGCAGGGATTGCCATCGCATAAAGGACAACCCATGACGCAACGATCACGCCAAAAAGCGCGAGCCAGTGCATTCCGGTCATGGATCGGACCCTTTGTGCAAACATCGGCGCCTCCCAATCACCCGAGTCAGCTGTTGCAATTTAAATGTCAGACTTTTAAATGTCTGACAAATGAAAATCGACCCTGACAACTCAATTGGGCTTTCAGCCCAGATCGCAAGCGCCATTCGCGACGCAATCATCTCTGGCGACTTGATCGTCGATGAACGGCTGCCGTCTGAAGCAGAACTTGCAGAACAGTTCGATGTATCCCGCCCAACTATCCGCGAAGCGCTGAAACGCCTCGCAGCGCAATCGCTTATTCGTACACAGCGCGGTGCTTTTGGCGGAGCGTTCGTGCGGCACCTGTCATATGACGAGGCGCGCCCACAGCTGGTGACGACATCGACGCTCCTGCTCAGCATGAACGACGTCAGTTTCGACACCGCGTGCGAAGCGCGATTTGCTCTGGAACGCGCCTGCGCCCCCTTATCGGCCGAACGTCACGACCAGACACAAATCGCCGCTATGCGCGCCGAGATTGCCAAGCAGGGCGAAGAAGGTCTAACGGACGAAGAGTTTTGCGCTTCCGATGTGGCATTTCACAGCGCCCTTGTAGAAGGCACACAAAATCCGGTTCTGTCCTATCAGCTCTCCGGCGCGATTGAAGCGATGCAACCGCTAATGAACATGATCACGTTCACCGCGCGCTCGCGGGCAGAAATCATCGCTATCCATTCTGACATTCTGAACGCGCTCATCGCCAAGGACGGCGATGCCATCGTTGCAGGGCTAAAACGACTTGAGACCTACACGAAGGAACTTGCCCAGCGCGTAATGGAGGCCAAGGAAGCACGCCGTGCAGCCAAGGCGCCTGGAAAGAAACACACTGAAAGCGCCGTCTGACCGGCAAAGAGAGGATCGCAATGCCTGAAGTACGACCTGACGACTTCAAGAATTTGGCGATCGCATCGCACGGCGGTGGTGTCTGGGGTGTGGCGCTCAATCGCCCCGACAAGCGCAATGCCCTCGACATTGAAACGATCGAAGAACTCGTCCGTTTCTTCTCGGACGCGCCGCGATCAGACGTCGCGGCCGTTGTCCTTAGCGGTAAAGGCGATCACTTCTGCGCCGGCCTGGACCTCGTGGAACACCACCAGGAAGACCGCAGCCCAGCAGAATTCATGCACGTCTGCATGCGCTGGCACGAAGCTTTTAACAAAATGGAATACGGCGGCGTTCCGGTCATTGCTGCCTTGCACGGTGCCGTCGTCGGCGGTGGTTTGGAACTCGCAAGTGCCGCCCATATTCGCGTCATGGACCAGACTGCGTACGTCGCCCTTCCCGAAGGCCAGCGAGGTCTCTTTACAGGTGGAGGAGCCACGATTCGTGTAAGCGACATCGTCGGCAAATCCCGTATGATCGACATGATGCTGACCGGCCGCGTGTATCAAGGCCAAGAAGCGATTGACCTCGGGTTCGCGCAATACCTCGTAGAAGGCTCAAGCTTTGACCGCGCCCTCGAACTCGCGCATCGCACCGCCGAAAACCTTCCACTGTCCAACTTCGCAATCTGTTCCGCGGTCAGCCACATGCAAAACATGTCTGCACTCGACGCGGCATATGCCGAGGCTGTGGTCGCCGGGGTCGTCAACACGCAGCCCGATGCCCGCGCGCGCCTCGCCGCATTTGCCGACAAATCCGCCGCGCGCGTACGGCCAAACAAGACGGACAAATAAACAAGGCTGCTCGACACTGAGTGCGGCAATCGGTTCGGCCCACTTAACTCGAACGAAGGCCACAGCGACCTAGGTGTCAGGTGGAAAACTGCAGCAAACGAGCCGTACCTTGACCGACACCAGCACGTCCCGCCCCTTGCCTGTTCCGTCTGGGCGCATAAATCGCCTCGCACGGCTCGGCTCGACGGCGGCCGGTATTGCGGGCTCCATGACCGTCCACGCGCTCGGCGATCTTCAGCGTGGAACACGCCCGGATATGCGCCAACTGCTCCTAACGCCAAGCAACATGCGCCGCCTCGCCGACGAACTGGCGCGTATGCGCGGGGCCGCTATGAAAGTTGGTCAACTCATCTCGATGGACGCAGGAGACGTCCTACCGCAAGAGCTCGCCGACATAATGGCGCGCCTGCGCGACCAAGCGCATTTCATGCCGCCCAAACAGCTCAAACAGGTGCTCAACCGAAACTGGGGCACAAACTGGCTCCCTGCCTTCGAACGCTTCGATGTGCATCCAATCGCTGCGGCCAGCATAGGGCAAGTCCACCGCGCCCAACTTAAGGATGGCCGCGACGTCGCCATCAAGGTGCAATACCCAGGGATTGCCGACAGCATAGATAGCGACGTCGCCAACGTCGGCGCTCTCGTCAAAATGTCCGGGCTGCTCCCGAAGGGCTTCGAGCTAGCGCCCTACATGGAAGAAGCCCGCAAGCAGCTCCACGAGGAAACGGATTACGCACGAGAGGGTCGTGAACTGCAACGCTTCCAAGCGCTTCTCGCCGCCAACGAGGACTTCACCGTTCCCCAATTCCACGAGGACTGGAGCACCCCGGAAATCCTCACAATGTCCTTTCTCGAAGGAAGCCCTATCGAAACGGTTGCGGACACCGACCAAGCGGAACGGAATCGAGTTGCGACAGCCCTTATCAACCTGACACTTCGCGAAGTGTTCGAGTATTCGGTCACCCAAAGCGACCCGAACTTCGCGAACTTTCGCTACAACGCCGAAACCGGACGAATAAATCTCCTCGACTTCGGAGCAACCCGCCACCTTGATCAGCACCTCTCCAACAGCTACCGGAAACTCCTTGCTGCCGGCTTAGAAACAGAAGCGGACGCCCTGAGAAACGCAGCCATCGATCTCGGTTTCATTGAAGGGAGCGGCACGTTCGACGACCGTATCCTCGCGATGATCGACACTGTTTTCGCCGCTATCAGAGAGGTCGAGACCTTTGACTTTGCAGACCGCAACCTGTCGAACCAAATGAATGAACAAGGGATGGCCCTCGCCGAAGCTGGATATGTGCCCCCACCCGTTCCGATGGACGTGCTTTATCTCCAACGCAAATTCGGTGGCATCTTCCTTCTGGCCAGCAAGTTGCGTGCCAAACTGCCGCTGCGCAGATTTTTGGCTGACCAGTTGTCTGCAGAGGTGTGAATTAGTCACTCCAACGCACTGACCGGACTCAGAGAATTTACCATTTTTCTCGTAAAAACAGCCAAAAAACGCATAAACTTTCGGCCTAAGCCCCACGAATTAGACCTAAAGTCCAATTCCGAAACACCCCAGTCCTTTCCAGATGAGGTCGACCGCAACACGGCGGACAAACTCAAATCTGGAAAGGAATATACCCATGACCAACGCAAAACTCGCTCTGCTCGCTGGCCTTCTGGTCCCCGGCGTCGCGCTCGCTCAAATCAATGTCGGTGATACTATGGGCGTAACAGACGCAGAAATCCTCAGCACATTGGAAGCCGAAGGTTACCGGGTGCTTGAGATCGAGATGGAAGATGGCGAGATCGAAGTCGAAGCCATCCGCGACGGCCAGATGTTCGAAATTGAAATCGCAGCCGACACCGGCCTGATACTCGAGATTAAACTGGACGACGAAGACGACTCCGAAGACAGTTAAGAATATCAAGGATTGGCGCGTCTGCTATTGGGGCGCGCCAATAGACGTGAAAAAGGGTCTCACCATGTCGAGAACTGCAATCCTATGGTCACTCTTCATCCTTCAGGCAGCCTGCTGTGGATACTTCCTGATGGACATTACATGGGATTTGTTTTTGCCGAACTCCGTGAACACTTTGGCAGAAAGCGATGTGATCGAAGCGCTCGTGACGATCGCACTGTTCTTCAGTCTCGCATTCACTGGAAACGAATTGCGCCAACTCCTGTCGCGGCAAACGCGCCTCGAAGACCAGATCAAGGTCGCATCAGGGGCATTTCAGGAAGTTCTCGACAACCGTTTCCAAGAATGGGCGTTGACCGATGCAGAACGGCAGGTTGCCATTCTGGCAATCAAAGGGTTTTCAATCGCAGAAATGGCGGATCTTCGGGACACCAAGCAAGGTACGATCAAAGCCCAATGCGCTTCGGTCTATCGCAAGGCCGATGTCGCAGGTCGCCTACAGCTCCTAAGCGTTTTTCTTGATGATCTGATGGCTGACTCCCTCGTCACCACCACGACCTGACCACCTAAAGGAAACTCCATGACCAAATTTGGCGTGCTGCTCATCGCAGCGACGGCTCTCGTGCCTGCATTTCAGTTGTTTGCGTTGCCCGGCATAACCGACCAGGCTGCGATATTCTCACAGTACCTCGGGCTAAACTGCCTCATCCTGATGGCTTGGGGACAAATACTCGCAACGCGCCTGCCCGGAATCGAGTCCATCTTTGGCGGTCTCGATCAGGTTTACGTGCTGCATAAGTGGACTGGCATCATCGCGATGATCACGATGCTGCTTCACGACACCATTGATGCAGACATGCGCGGCTTAGGGCGGGAGTCTCTGCTGAACGGCCTCGGGGAAACCTTGGGCGAGATCAGCCTCTATGGTCTCCTCATCCTCGTCGTGATCTCCATCGCTACGTTTATCCCCTATCACCTCTGGAAATGGACGCATAAAGCCATGGGCGCGCTTTTCATTTCAGGCACTCTGCACTTCGCCTTCATAATGAAACCCTTCGCGATGACGGACCCTGCCGGCCTTTACACAGGCCTTTTTTGCCTCGCTGGTATCGCCGCATACATCTGGACGCTTCTGCCAGATCGGTTGAAGCCGTCGCGGGGCTACAAGATCACCTGCATCGGAGAAACCGGCGGTGCAACAGCCATCACACTGGCTCCGATAGGCAAGGGCCTCACATCACAACCCGGCCAGTTCGGAGTGTTCAGCTTCAACGGCTCTGGACACAGCGAACCGCACCCCTTCACCTTCTCTGGCGTAGAGGACGATGGGACGCTTCGCGTGACAATCAAACCGTTGGGCGATTTCACCTCTTCCCTCGCATCAGTAATTGAAGTCGGTCAAGACGTGCGCGTCCAAGGCCCCTTCGGTCGGTTCCGCATGTCACCCAAGAATCGACAAGTCTGGGTTGCCGGAGGCATCGGGATCACTCCTTTCCTCACCTGGGCAAACGCACTCGACA
>CAYPVG010000138.1:0-3589 GCA_964414085.1 uncultured Boseongicola sp.
CTCATCTCTTACCGACCAGCGCCTCAGCCCCCCTATCCCTTCCAAGGCCACTGTCACCGAGTGATCTGGGTGGTGCGAAGGCACTTCGGGAAAGTGACTCGGTTGCCGATACCGAGGCTGCAAAACAACGCGGCACCGATATCCACCTGCTCCTTGAACACTTTCCAGAGCTTTCTGAAGACCAGCACCAAGCTGCGGCCGAACGCCTGCTGCCCGGTCGCGACCGCGAACCTCTGATCAAGGAAGCTCAGCGCGCTATTGCCGCATACCCACATGTGTTCGATCCCGCCGCGCTGGCCGAAGTTGATGTTACAGCCCAGATTCCGGCACTCAACGTAGCAATCAACGGAACAATCGACCGTCTGATCGTCACTGACAACTGCGTCAAAGCCATCGACTTCAAAACAAACCAGATTGTTCCAACACGCGCCGAAGACACTCCTGAAGGCATTTTGCGCCAGATGGGGGCCTATCTCGAAGCGCTCGAACAGATTTATCCCAACACGCCGATTTCTCTCGCCGTTTTGTGGACATCGAAGCCCGAGCTCATGGAAATTCCACACGGTATCGTGAGGTCTGCACTCGCTCGTGCCACTACATCTTGACCTCAGGCACAAGGCTTCATACGTTCCCCTCCTCACACGCTGCCAAGGAGACATGATATGGCAACTGTCGCCGTCACTGACGACACGTTCGACGCCGAGGTCCGCCAGTCGGACGTCCCCGTCGTTGTAGATTTCTGGGCCGAATGGTGCGGCCCGTGCAAAATGATCGGCCCAGCTCTGGAGGAGCTTTCCGACGAATACGGCGGCGAAGTCAAAATCGCCAAAGTGAACGTTGACGAGAACCCGAACTCCCCGGCTCAGTTGGGTGTACGCGGCATTCCCGCCTTGTTCCTCTTCAAGAATGGCGAGATCGTCTCAAACAAAACAGGCGCTGCGCCAAAAGCCGCCTTGAAAGGCTGGATCGACGAGTCGATCTAATCCAGATGCAAGAATTCGATTGAGGCCGCCTATACCAGGCGGCCTTTTTCGTTTCTTTTCGGCGAAAACACTCGAGGGGGAACGCCTTCGGGCGCGGGGCAACACCCCTAAACCTTGCAGTCCGTGCAAACCACAATCATATACCCCCGAACATCGACGCAGGAGACATTCATGGCTGATGACCAATTTCCCGGCTGGCACGGCACCACCATCATCGGCGTCCGCAAAGGCGGGCGGGTCGTGATTGCTGGCGACGGACAAGTTAGCCTCGGACAAACTGTCATCAAAGGAACAGCACGCAAGGTTCGCAAGCTTTCCCCCGGCGGCTACGACATCATTGCAGGCTTTGCAGGCTCCACTGCCGACGCTTTCACTCTCCTTGAGCGCTTAGAGGCCAAGCTCGAGGCCACGCCCGGCCAACTCCAACGCGCCGCCGTCGAACTCGCCAAAGACTGGCGCACCGACAAATACCTCCAGAAACTCGAGGCGATGCTCATCGTCACCGACGGTACCGAGCTTTACGTCGTTACCGGGGCAGGGGACGTGCTCGAACCCGAACACGACGTCACCGCCATCGGCTCCGGCGGCAACTACGCCCTGGCCGCAGGTCGCGCCCTCATGGACACCGATCTCGGCGCCGAAGCCGTCGCCCGCAAAGCCATGGCCATCGCCGCCGACATATGCGTTTACACCAACGGCAACCTTACCGTGGAAAGCCTGCCCAAATGACCGACCTGACCCCCCGCGAGATCGTTTCCGAACTCGACCGCTTCATCATCGGCCAGAAAGACGCCAAACGCGCCGTCGCCGTTGCACTCCGCAACCGCTGGCGTCGCAAGCAGCTTTCTGACGACCTCCGTGACGAGGTCTACCCCAAGAACATCCTCATGATCGGCCCGACGGGCGTCGGCAAGACCGAGATCTCGCGCCGCCTTGCCAAACTTGCCAAAGCGCCATTCCTCAAGGTTGAAGCCACCAAATTTACCGAAGTCGGCTACGTCGGCCGCGACGTCGAACAGATCATCCGCGATCTCGTCGAAAGTGCTATCACCATGACCCGCGACCTCATGCGGGACGAGGTGAAAGCGAACGCCCATCAAGCTGCGGAAGACCGCGTTATTGCGGCCATTGCCGGTGAAAACGCCCGCGAACAAACGCTCGACATGTTCCGTAAGAAGCTCAAAGCAGGCGAGCTTGACGACACCGTCATCGAGCTTGAAATCGCCGACCAGTCAAACCCGTTCCAGGGCATGGAAATCCCCGGCATGCCACCGGGGCAGGGCGGCATGGCAATGGATCTCGGCTCGATCTTTGGCAAAGGTTTCGGCGGCCGCACCGTCAAGAAGCGCATGACCGTCGCCCAAAGCTACGATATCCTCATCGGGGAAGAGGCCGACAAACTTCTCGACGATGAAACCGTAACAAAACAAGCGCTTGAAGCTGTTCAGCAGAACGGCATCGTCTTCCTGGACGAGATCGACAAGGTCACCGCGCGCTCCGATGCCCGCGGCGCCGACGTCTCACGCGAAGGTGTCCAGCGCGACCTTCTTCCGCTAATCGAAGGCACCACGGTGAGCACAAAATACGGCCCAGTTAAAACCGACCACATCCTCTTCATCGCTTCGGGTGCATTCCACATCGCCAAACCGTCCGACCTGCTGCCCGAACTTCAGGGCCGCTTGCCAATCCGCGTGAATTTGCGCGCGCTCACCGAAGAAGACTTCGTGCGCATCCTCACCGAAACCGACAACGCGCTGACGCTCCAGTATACCGCCCTGATGGGCACCGAAGAGGTTACCGTCAGCTTTACTAAAGACGGTATTGCCGCGCTCGCCAAAATCGCAGCCGACGTGAATCAAACGGTCGAAAACATCGGCGCAAGACGCCTTTACACAGTGCTCGAACGCGTCTTCGAAGACCTCAGTTTCACTGCCCCCGACATGTCCGGACAATCCGTCACTGTCGATAAAGCCTTCGTCGAAGAAAACCTAGGAGAGCTCACAGCCAACGCCGACATGTCGCGGTACGTGCTCTAGATGAAAATCGTTTGCCTGAATGGTTGGGGCGGCAAAATGTACGAGCCGCTCATCAACTACATTCAGGCGACGGACCCAGACATTCTTTGCCTTCAGGAAGTGGTGCACTCACCGGAAACCAGTCTCGACTGGTTGACCTACCGTGATGGCGACCACGTCCTTCCGCAGCGAGCGAACTTCTTCCGGGATATCGCTGACGCGCTCCCAAATCACACCGGAACGTTTTGCCCAGCAGCGCAGGGGATCCTATGGGATGACGACACATCGGTCCCATCTCAGTGGGGTCTCGCCACCTACGTCCGCAAGACGATACCCGTGATCGGTCAGAAACAGGCATTCGTTCACAAGGGGTTCTCCGCAAATGCCTACGGAGATCACCCAAGATCCCGGTCTGCTCACGCGATCCGCGTTTACGACATGGCACTAGATGCGCCCATCACGATTTCCCACATGCATGGTCTGCGCGACCTAGCGGGAAAGATGGACACGCCAGTAAGAGCAGAACAGGCACGAAAGCTCCTTGAGCTAACCTTGGACGTTGCTGAGGAAACCGATCCGACCATCGTTTGT
>CAYPVG010000139.1:0-8558 GCA_964414085.1 uncultured Boseongicola sp.
ATCGGTGACCGGCACGTAGCTTGGTTTGGGAAACGCGCCGATGCAGGTGGTGGGTAGAGCCATATTACTGCTTTAGGAGAATTGTTCCTGGATCAGCCGTTCTTCGAGGCCATGTCCAGGGTCAAATAGCATTCGGTGTTCAATGCTGGTGTCGCTCTGAACTTCAACCCAGCGCACGTCCGGCACCGTTTTGCTATCAGCGTCTGCCATAACCGGCCGCTTTTCCGGATTGAGAACATCAAACCGCACCAAAGCCGATTTTGGCAGAAGTGCACCGCGCCAACGCCTTGGCCGAAAAGCTGCCACCGCCGTGAGCGCAAGAACGTCCGCCCCAATCGGCAAGATCGGTCCGTGGGCAGAGTAATTATAGGCCGTCGAACCAGCCGGTGTCGCAACCAGGGCACCGTCGCAAACGAGCTCATCCATCCGCATGCGGCCATCGACAGAAATCTGCAAACGCGCGGCTTGCGGACCCGCTCGCAAAAGAGAGACTTCGTTAATCGCAAGGGCCTCGGTCACTGCCCCATCGACACCGCCTGCCCTCATACGCAACGGATTCAGATTCGCTTCCTCGGCCTCCATAAGCCGCTCTTCAAGATCATCTTCGCTGTACGTGTTCATTAGAAATCCGACCGTGCCGCGATTCATACCGTAAACCGGCTTATTCAGCGGGCGGACTTTCCCAAGTGTCTCCAGCATGAAACCGTCACCGCCAAGTGCGACGATTACATCGGCATCGGCAGCGTCGTATTGGCCGTAACGCTTGGTCAGTGCCGCAAGCGCCTCCTTGGCGACGTCCACGTCACTGGCACGAAAAGATATTTTCTTGCGCATGGCATTCCGTTCGACATTGCGTCCAAGGACGATTGCGCGCTCGGATCGGAAACACAAGTGCAGATAGGCTTCCCCCGTGACGAGTTCACGCATCAAAACGCCGGTTTCACTGCTTTTCCCGTCGCGACTTTGCCGTTATGCACACGCAAGTTTCAAACCTGAGCGAAGGGAAAAAGACCCATGAACGCGACGCACCGTGATTCCGGCTTCTTCACTGAAAGCCTTTCAGACCGTGACCCAGAACTTCACCGGGCAATTCGCTCAGAACTCGGTAGGCAGCAGGACGAGATCGAGCTGATCGCATCCGAAAACATCGTGTCCGCAGCCGTAATGGAGGCGCAAGGCTCGGTGATGACCAACAAATACGCCGAAGGGTATCCGGGGCGTCGGTACTACGGCGGTTGCCAATACGTAGACATTGCCGAGAACCTGGCAATTGATCGCGCCAAGGAACTGTTTGGCTGCGACTTCGCAAACGTCCAACCGAATTCAGGCAGTCAGGCAAACCAGGGCGTCTTCACGGCTCTGCTTCAGCCCGGCGACACCATTCTTGGCATGAGCCTCGATGCGGGTGGTCACCTGACCCACGGCGCCAAGCCAAACCAGTCGGGCAAATGGTTCAACGCCATTCAATATGGTGTGCGCCAACAGGACCTTCGCCTCGATTACGATCAGGTGGCCGAACTTGCGAAAGAACATCAGCCTAAGCTTATTATCGCAGGCGGCTCAGCCATCCCGCGTCAGATCGACTTCGCCAAGATGCGCGAGATCGCAGACAGCGTCGGTGCATACCTGCACGTCGACATGGCCCACTTTGCCGGTCTAGTCGCAGCGGGCGAACATCCGTCGCCCTTCCCACATGCGCACGTTGCTACAACAACAACGCATAAAACTTTGCGCGGTCCGCGCGGCGGCATGATCCTGACGAACGATGAGACCATCGCCAAAAAGGTGAACTCCGCAATTTTCCCAGGCATCCAGGGCGGACCTCTGATGCACGTCATCGCGGCGAAGGCCGTCGCATTTGGCGAAGCTCTCCGGCCTGAATTCAAAGTCTATCAGCAGCAGGTCATCAAGAACGCACAGGCGCTTTCCGATGAATTGATGAAGGGCGGCATCGACATCGTAACGGGCGGGACTGACACCCACGTTCTTCTGGTCGATCTGCGCCCCAAAGGCGTGACCGGCAAAGCAACCGAGGCAGCATTGGGTCGTGCTCACATCACCTGCAACAAAAACGGTATCCCCTTCGACACAGAAAAACCAACCATCACGTCGGGCATCCGTCTTGGGTCCCCGGCAGCAACGACGCGCGGTTTCTCGGAAGAGGAATTCCGTCAGATTGGACGCTGGATCACAGAAGTCGTCGACGGTCTTGCCGCAAATGGCGAAGACGGCAACGCAGAGGTCGAGGCGCGCGTGAAGTCGGAAGTAAAAGCACTTTGCGATCGCTTCCCGGTTTACCCGGGCTTCTGATCTGGTTGTGCTGGCGGCTAATCGCTTTGGTGAGACGGGCGGTGCAACGCCCCTTTTGATCGCGCATGGTCTGTTTGGGTCTGCGCGCAATTGGGGCGTTATCGCGAAGAGGATGTCGTCTTCACGCGCGGTAACAGCCGTCGACATGCGCAACCACGGCGAAAGTGGTTGGCACGATACGCATCGCTATCCCGATATGGCGGATGACTTGGCCGCAATGATTGACGGCCAAAGCGACGTCATCGGACATTCGATGGGCGGCAAAGCTGCGATGATCCTCGCGCTCCATCGTCCTGAGAAGGTCCGCAAACTGGTTGTGGCGGATATTGCTCCGGTTGGTTACTCCCACAGCCAGATGCCGATGATCGATGCCATGCGCGCAATAAACCTGTCTCAGGTTCAAACACGTGGCGACGCCGACCGACAGATGCAGCCTTTGGTCGATGACCCGGGCGTACGGGCATTCTTGTTGCAATCTCTGGACGTTAAAGGGAAGCGCTGGCGGCTCAACCTTGATGTTTTGGCCGCAGACATGAACCATACCATAGGGTTTCCCGAAGTTTCTGGGGAATTCGAGGGGCCCAGTCTGTTTTTGTCAGGTGCGAATAGCGATTATGTGCTGCGCGAACATCGCGACAGGATCAAAGAGCTGTTTCCAAATGCGCGGTTCGCAAAAATTCCCGGCGCAGGGCACTGGCTCCACGCAGAGAAACCGCGCGAATTCGAAGCGGCGGTCGAAGCATTCCTAACCGCCTAAGCGGTTTTTCAAGATCCTGTCGCGAGAGCTGGCTCAGCTCCCGAAGAACGAACCGATACTTGATGCGACACCTGTGATTGCGCCGCCTATACCGCGGCCAATGTCCGAAACAAAACCTTCAGGCGTCGACAAAACGCTCGCCGTCAAAAAATCACCAAAAGCAAAATACCCGGCCAGTACGACGACGGCTCCAGTCACCAAACGAAGGTCCATTACTCCCTCCATCCAATTGAAAGTTTAATCTCTTGCGCGGCCAATAATGACGCCGCTCGAAAAAATTCGCTTAAATACATGAACTCAAAAGTTACCTTTCACTCGTACAAAATTTACAGGCTACAACTCTAATTTCCGAGGCTATTTGAGACCCCTCCAGCCAGCCCCTTAACCGACCCAGCAATCGACCCACCACCGCCTACTGCTGCGCCATAGCCACCGGCAAATCCACCACTACCGGCAATAGTAATACCCGGTATGGCATTCAACGGGTTGCGGCCCGTGTATTGGTTGTAGGCGAAACCGGCTGCTCCCAGAGCAATAGCCAAAACGAATATGCGTCCCATGCGCATCCCCCGAGGTTTGGCCTTGCCACACAAACTAACTAGAAGGCATTCAATTGCGGTTGGAAATTCGAAATGAGCAACGTGAATGCCGGCAAAGCCGTTACAATGCCCATAAATTAAACGATATCGCGCGCACTGGTCAATTTTTATGATGTTCGCGACGGTCAGCCACAACATCTTGTTGCCTGACACGACATTTGTCGATATGTCGGCCATATAGGTGCGTAGACGCGGTATGCAACTCTGACGTAAGCGGGGGTCGACTGTTCTCACAGTTGACCCCCGTGGCATTTCAGGGAGGTAAAACCTGCGCCTAAAATAGCAGAAGGCGCCAGGTGCTCAGACGCGGTCTTTGCAATGTGCCGTTGCCGACACGCCCTGACGCCTTCTTGGAACCTATCCCCCCAAAGGGCTTTAGGCCCGTTTGCAGCTTTCCCGGAGGTCCACTGCTGCGGCTTTCCCGAAGGTCCACCACCACGACTTTCCCGAAGGTCCGCCGCTGCTCACCTTGATCTTGCAATCCAGGCTCGCCCGCCTCGTCCCTGATCCACCAAGCTTTCTTTCCTGCCCGAAGGCCGTCCAGTCCCGCCTGGCTTCCCCGAGATTTTCCACGTTCCGATCCGGTACTGATGTCCCGTCTCTTTCCGCTTCCGCCCTCGGTGGGCCGCTGCGTCCCGCTCCTTTGCCGAAGCTCCGTTGCGGTAAGAAGACCGTCGCAAACATGATCGCCTTCGCCAATAGAAAAGCACTGCAGCATAAAAATTTCCTGTGGATGGAAATGGGAAAAGTCTTGGGGAACCGCTGTGGGTAAGTCGGCGAAAATTTGTTTGGTCAGGGAGTTACAGGGGGAAAATTCTTTTGCGCTGAGATTCACGGATTTCGCTGATTTTCTGCAGCTGCGAAGGCTCAAAATGGCCCTTTGACGCCAAACTCCCACCGAATCGCGATCGGCGGGAGCGTAACAACGGGGAATCAGTTGCCCAGATTCGTCTCGTTTATCCGCATTTCGAATGACCGCAGCTTGGGCAGGTCATGCAGCCTTCGATCATCTGCATGCCAAACTGTCCGCAGCTTGGGCACGCCGGGCCGCGATTTTCACCCAGGTTCACAACCTCGGCTCGCGGATCTGACTTCAGACCCATGCCTTCGCCCTCGATGAAACCGATGGACACCATGTGCCGTTCGATCACGCCGCCGATGGCTGCAAGGATAGATGGAACGTACTTACCCTGCATCCAAGCTCCTCCGCGCGGATCGAACACGGCCTTCATTTCCTCGACGACGAAAGACACATCGCCACCGCGCCGGAACACTGCCGAGATCATGCGGGTCAGCGCAACGGTCCATGCCAACTGTTCCCTATTCTTGGAATTTATGAACACCTCAAAGGGTTGGCGACGGCCGCCATGGATGATGTCGTTGATGGTGATGTAGATCGCGTGCTCGCTGTCGGGCCATTTCAGCTTGTACGTCGAGCCTTCAAGCGCCTGCGGGCGGTCTAGCGGCTCGGCGATGTAAACAACGTCGCCATGCGGCATGGCCGGAGTATCGTCATTTTTTGAAACGACCTCAGGCGCAGCAGGCTTGTCTTCCGCTACGCTCAAAACGCTGCCTGTTACGTCGTTCGGACGGTAAGTCGTGCAGCCCTTACAGCCGGTCTCGTACGCTTGCATGTAAACGTTCTTGAACGCCTCAAAGTCGATGTCTTCAGGGACGTTGATCGTTTTGGAGATCGAGCTGTCGATCCACACCTGCGCGGCGGCCTGCATTTTGACATGGTCGCTGGGTGAAAGCGTTTGAGCATTCACGAAGTAATCCGGAAGGTCGGCATCTCCAAACTTGTCACGCCACATCTGAACGGCGTAATCCACGACCTCTTCTTCTGTACGCGACCCGTCTTTCTGCAAAACCTTGCGCGTGTAGGCGTAGGCGAACACAGGTTCAATCCCGGACGAGACGTTGCCTGCGTAAAGGCTTATCGTCCCGGTCGGCGCGATAGAGGTTAACAAAGCGTTACGGATGCCATTCTCGCGGATTGCGTCGCGGACGTCTTCGTCCATTGCTTGCATCGCTCCGCTTGCGAGAAAGGCATCGGCGTCGAACAGGGGGAACGCACCCTTTTCTTTAGCAAGCGCAGACGAGGCCAAGTAAGATGCCCGCGCGATGGCTTTCAGCCATCGTGACGTAAGAGCGGCCGCCTCGTCAGAGCCATAGCGTTCGCCAACCATGAGCAGCGCGTCGGCCAAACCAGTGACGCCAAGACCGATCCGGCGCTTGTTCTGCGCCTCCTGACGTTGTTCCTCCAGCGGGAATCGAGATGCGTCGACCACGTTGTCCATCATGCGCACGGCGGTGGCGACAAGTTCGTTCAACGCGGTTTCGTCAAGATGCGCGTCTTCGGTGAATGCATCCTTAACAAGGCGTGCGAGGTTGATAGAGCCAAGCAGACAGGCACCGTAGGGCGGCAGCGGCTGCTCTCCGCAAGGGTTCGTGGCCGCAATGGTTTCGCAGTAGGCAAGGTTGTTCATTGCGTTGATGCGGTCGATGAAGATCACACCGGGTTCGGCATAATCGTACGTCGACCGCATGATCTTGTTCCAAAGATCGCGGGCCTGGATGGTGCGGTAGACCTTGCCTCCAAACACGAGGTCCCACGGTTTATCGGCCTTCACAGCCGCCATGAAGTCGTCCGTCACCAGCACGGATACGTTGAAATTTCTAAGGCGCGCAGGATCGGATTTAGCGGTGATGAAATCTTCGACATCAGGGTGATCGCAGCGCATCGTCGCCATCATCGCGCCTCGACGGGAGCCTGCCGACATTATTGTGCGGCACATGGCGTCCCACACGTCCATAAAGCTGAGTGGTCCAGAGGCATCTGCCGCGACGCCTTTGACGTCGGCCCCTTTCGGGCGAATGGTCGAGAAATCATAGCCGATGCCGCCGCCCTGCTGCATCGTTAGCGCCGCTTCTTTGAGCATGTCGAAAATACCGGCCATGCTGTCAGGGACTGTTCCCATAACGAAGCAATTAAAGAGGGTTACCGAACGCGCTGTCCCTGCCCCGGCTGTTATGCGGCCTGCTGGAAGGTATTTGAAATCTTCCAGGGCGTTGTAGAACACGCCTTCCCAATGCTCCGGGTCATTCTCGACAGCAGCGAGTGACCGGGCAATGCGACGCCACGTGTCCTCGACGCTTGCATCGATGGGCGTGCCATCCGCTTCTTTAAAGCGGTATTTCATATCCCAAATTTGCTCGGCGATTGGGGCAGCGAAGCGGGTCATAGCGAATCCTCTGATGAGAGGGACCAAACTACTACATGTTGATGTCTGCGGGCAAACAAATAGGTTATAGTGTGTCGTCTGGGGAAGAATCTGTGGATAAATCGTTACATCTGATCAAGCTTTGCGTCGGTGCCGAGAAGGTTGAAGACCTGACGAATTGGCAAAGCCAAGCGCGGGCCAAGGGGCCTGATGGTTTGCCACGTCATATCACGCGGATGTGGCCGAAGCGCGCGGATGAGCTTTTGGACGGCGGGTCGCTATATTGGGTGTTCAAGGGTGTAGTCTTAGCGCGCCAACGGATTGTGCGACTTGACGAGGTGGATCGGGGAGACGGGATCAAACGCTGCGGAATCGTATTGGATCCAATCGTTTACCGGACAGAAGCCGTCCCGAAGCGCCCGTTCCAGGGGTGGCGGTATTTGCCTGGGCAGGATGCCCCGCGGGACCTGTCGTTGGACCGCGCAAACGAGGATTTGCCACCGAAACTGATGGCGGCGCTGGCCGAAATTGGGGTCCGATAGAGGCCTAAAACTCAAATCGGTATCGCGTCGGTATAACGTCGGTATTACGTCGGTGCGGGCGTTCGGTGCATTTACCCATTGTTGAGACATGTTTTCGCGTTCGCGACTCTGGTAATGTAGGCACATGGCGTGGTGGAACCGACTTATAGAACGGCGGATTTTGAAGGCCGAAGCCGAGGGCCAATTGGCTGATCTTCCAGGTGAAGGTGAGCCGCTTCCGGATCGCACGGGCGACGTTCACGTCGACCCAGGTTTGGCCGCGGGGTATCGCGTTATGGCTGAAGCAGGCGTCGTCCCCGAAGAGTTCCGATTGAAGAAGCAGATCGACGCGCTGATTGCCGCGCTTGCCCAAGAGTACGACGAGGGCAAGCGTAGAGAATTAATGCGTCGGATTGCGGAGCTGGAAACTAAGCGTGGCATCGCCGTGGATGCGCGCCGCAAGTTTCACCAACAGTAGTTCGTCAATCAGACTTCGATTTTCGCCAAAAGCGCCTCGAGGTATGCCGCATCCGCCTCCGACATCCCGGCCGTCAACGACCGGAACAGCGTCGCCTGACTCGCGTGGATCACGTCGCCAATGATCTTGAGATGGTTGGCGTCGAGCGTCGCACCGGTCGAGGTGATATCAGCCACAGCCTCTGCCGTGAGGTTGGCAACCGTCCCTTCCGTCGCGCCCTGGCTGTCGACGAGCTGGTAGCTCGCAACACCTGCTGCCTTTAGATGCGCACGGACCAAACGGTGGTACTTTGTCGCGATGCGTAGCCGGAAGCCGTGGGTGCGGCGGAACGCATCTGCTGCCGCATCCAGATCGTTCAGATCACGCACATCAACCCATGTCTTCGGCACGGCCATCACGAGATCGGCGTGACCGAAGCCAAGTTGTGCGAGTGGCGCAACTTTAGCGTCCCAACGCGCGATCTTTTCCTGCACCACGTCTGAACCGGTTACACCAAGGTGGATCCGTCCGGCTTCAAGCTCGCGCGGGATTTCCCCTGCGGACAGGAGCACCAATTCGACACCATCGACGCCCTCGACGCGACCTGCATACTCGCGATCCGTCCCTGTGCGCGAGATGGACACTCCGCGTTCGCCGAACCAGTTGAAGGTGTCGGCCATCAGGCGGCCT
>CAYPVG010000140.1:0-2526 GCA_964414085.1 uncultured Boseongicola sp.
ACATAAGGTTTTGCATTTAACGTCCTGATTGTTGCAATAAATTAACGCTTGCCGCATCGTGCCCGCTATACGGGCTATGAGACCCGGAAACAGAGGCGTGATCGGAAAGGCAGGTCACATGACATGCACTAGGTTTTTAAAGGCGGCGATGTTGAGTTTCGCCGTGACTACAGCGGCAGTGTCCCAGGGTGGGGCCCAGTCCTTAACAGTGATGCAAGGGGAAGTTTCCTCCGCACTTCAGGTTCCAGTGAACCGGGCAGTTGTGGTTGAAGCCGAAAACCCGTTTGCAGAACTCTCAATCGCCAATCCAGGCATCGCGGATATTTCCACGCTGTCGGATCGGACCATCTACGTTCTGGGTAAGGCCCCTGGCCGCACAACCCTGACTCTCCTTGGTCCGGATGGTCGACTAATCACCAACGTGGAAGTGCAGGTCACTCCTGACGTTGCAGAATTTAAAGAGCGTCTTCGCCAAATTCTTCCGGGTGAAGCGATCGAAGTTCGCACAGCAAACGATGGCATCGTCCTTTCTGGCGTTGTCTCGTCGATTGAACGTCTCGATCGTGCGCTAGACCTCGCGAACCGCTACGCACCAGATCGCGTCTCGAACCTGATGGTCGTCGGCGGCACACAGCAGGTTATGCTAAAGGTGCGTTTCGCAGAAGTTCAGCGTCGCATCGTTAAAGACTTGTCCGCAGGTCTGAACATCATCCAAGCGGGTTCGGATGCAGTACTTTCCGCGGCATCTGGCTCGGGCGCACTGGTTCCAGGCACCAACCTGGGTGATCCATCCTCAACCATTCTGAACCTGGACAATACGTCGATTGGTCAGTTCGGTGTCGGCTTCGACGTAGGCAGTGTTGGTTTCGGAGTTCTTCTGGAAGCACTGGAAACCAAGAACCTCGTTCGCACCTTGGCTGAACCGAATCTCACTGCCCTATCTGGCCAGGAAGCAAACTTCCTTGCTGGCGGTGAAATTCCAATCCCAGTCAGCGACGGCGATGGTGGTGTTACTGTTGAGTTCCGTCCATTTGGTGTGCAGCTCGCATTCATTCCACGCGTGGTCGATGGTCATCGCATCAACCTTGAACTGAATGCAGCAGTTTCGGCTATCGACCTTGGTACATCGGTGACCAACGACGGTTTCTCGGTAAACGGCTTCACCAAGCGTGAGACGAGCACAACCGTTGAAATGCTGGACGGTCAGAGCTTTGCAATCGCAGGTCTCCTTCAGGACGACTTCTCGGACGCAGCCGCTCAAGTTCCTTGGCTTGGTGATATTCCGATCCTCGGCGCCCTGTTCCGCAGCGCGAACTTTGATCGCCAACAGTCTGAACTGGTCGTGATCATCACACCGCATCTCGTCACGCCGACCCGTGGTGAAGCCCTTGCGCTTCCAACAGATCGCGTGCGCATCCCAACGGAATCTGAGCTGTTCCTGTTCGGTCAGACAGCACGTCCGGCCGGCGCGCCACGCACAGGTGCCGCTGCTGAAGTCGCCAAGCAAGACTTCAGTGGTTCCTACGGCTACGTAATGGAGTGAAACCAATGACCCTTAAGATCAAAACCTTCCTGGTCGGGGCCAGCGTGCTTGCTCTGACAGCCTGTGGCGAAGGCACTGCCTTCGACGGCTTCAACGAAGAATCGGGCGCATTCATCGACGAAGGTGGTTTCGGCAACCCGACGATGAACAACACCCAGATCCAGAACGGTGACCTCACCTTCCTGGCGAATCTGAACCAGCGGTTCACTTCGGAAGTTCCGACCATGGTCACCTTCGAGTTCGACAAGTCGACCCTCGATGCGGACGCCAAGGCCATTCTGCGCGAGCAAGCCAACTGGATCCGTCAGTTCCCCGAGATTCGCTTCAGCGTCTTCGGTCACACTGACGCCGTGGGTTCAAATGCCTACAACCAGGCTCTTGGTCAGCGTCGGGCGAATGCGGTTGTTAACTATCTGGTTAGCCAAGGTGTCAGCCGCTCCCGCCTGAAGTCTCTGGTATCGCGCGGCGAAACAGAACTGGCCGTTTCCACGAACGATCGCGAACGCCGCAATCGCCGCACCGTGACTGAGGTGTCTGGTGTCGTCGAGAATGCGCCGATGGTACTGAACGGCAAATATGCCCAGATTATCTTCCGCGACTATGTCGCAAGCGCAGTGTCACCATCTGGGCTTGGCGGTGGCTTGGGCCGAATTGAAGGTTCAGCGACCAACTAATCGCACCAAAATCAATCTTCGAAGGGCGGCCATTGGCCGCCCTTTTTAATTCAACCGTCTCAGAATACCGAATAATTACGGTTTTTTGGCCACAATGTCGCCCGGATTGATGGTCAATGTCCTCCCTAGGGGAAACCTGCGCGCAGATTTTGGCGGCAGGTCTCTCAACCGGATTTGGTGGGTTCCGTGTGGTTCGGACCCGATCCGGAAGTGAAGGACAAGGGTATGGCGAGCAACGCGGCATTACAGGAAGAACCAGCGCCCATCACGGCGTGCACCATCAGCCGGGATGTTCAGAATTTCGATCTT
>CAYPVG010000141.1:0-7309 GCA_964414085.1 uncultured Boseongicola sp.
ATGCACGATAGCCAGACGACGAAAGAACGCCGCCACAACCAGTTGCGCCCTTATCAGGTCAATGAGGAGCTGATGTCGCACGCCAAGGACGATGCGCTGTTCATGCATTGCTTGCCTGCACACAGAGAAGATGAGGCGACGAGCGCTGTGATGGATGGTCCGCATTCCGTGATTTTTGACGAGGCCGAAAACCGACTTCACGCGCAAAAAGCGATCATGCGGTGGTGTCTTGGGGTGTAGTCTGGGGCTGTTCTGCTCCGACTACTTTGCTCGACCGGCGCGGAAACGGGCATCGGCCTCGGGTGATCCATCGTGGAAGCTTCCGAACCACTTGTCGAGCGGCACAGCGCTTTCGCCGAAATTCACCGTATGAAACCGGTGATGGAGGTAATGCATAAGCTTCTCTTTGCGGAGTGATTTTTCATCGCCGAAGACAAGCTCGTCAAAGCCTGAATGGGAAACTCCGGGGCCGAGCGCCGTCGTCACGCCGTTGAACATCATGTGCATCGGGTGGGACGGAACGACCAAATGGATCAGCATGCAACTGAAATAGAGCACATGCTCGACCGGATGCATGGCCATCCCCGACCAAGGACCGACGTTGACGTTTTTGTGGTGCAGGTAGTGCACAGATTTGTAGAGCGGCGGCCAATGAATGAGGCGGTGGATCCAATAGAAGTGAAAGTTTCGCCAGAACGGCATCAGGATCATCCAAACTACAAACCAAACCGGGTTTGCACTGTAGGGAAGGACCTCGTTCGCATATCCCCACCACAGTCCGATCTCGTAAATCGACCAAACAACGGTCCCGACCAATGACCAGAACACGTTGTCGTAGACCTGGTCGTGGAATAGGAACCGACGATCGTTTTTGGCAAGCCAGTTGCCGTTGTACTTAGTCTTTCTACCTTGGGCTCGGAAACGGTAAAGCCAAAGGTGAAGGCTGCCCGTAAAGGCCGAAACGAGGACGATGTTACGCAAAAGAATGAGCAACGCCCAATCAACGGAAAGCGTTGCCATCCGTTCGAGGTCCGGCGTCAGGACGAAGAATGCAAAGCAGGTGATGACAACGTAAAGGCCATACCACGGGAAGAAAAACCCTGGCACGCCGAAGAACCATTTCGCGACGACTGCCGGTCTTTGCGGCCAATCGAAAAGCGGCATGAACCGGACGGGGCGCGACGGGCGCCACTCGCCACGCCTGTCTCTGATCTGTCCATGTTCGTCTGTTTCTGAAGTTGCCACGCTTTGTCTTCCTCCACCTGTTGATTGAGGCAGGTTTGCCGTTTCAGTGCAAGGGTTCCGCACGCTCGTGACTTACTTCGGACTTTTGGGCAGGATGCAGGGCAGTTTGGATTCGCAAGTTAAGCGATTTTTGGAGCGAAAGATGACGACTTCTGACGATGACAAGGTGGACGGCCGTATTCATGGGGAACAGATTGAGCCCAAAGAGGCAGAGAATGTTTTTGTCCGCCTCATCAACATGTTGATTATCGCCTTTATGATTTCTATCGCGCAGACCGTGCTTGGTTTTGCGACGATTATTCAGTTCATCATTATGTTGACAAACAACAAAGAGCCCAACGAGCGTTTGGCCGATTTCGGAACTGATCTTGGAATATGGGTTGCAAAGGCGGCGCGTTATCAGACCGCGGCAAGCAATGTGAAGCCTTGGCCGTGGACAGAGCTTGATTAATAGACCACCGCAATGCGGTAATATAATTTGACCACTTAACGTATCCTGTGCATGGTTCACGACATTGCACATTCGAAAAATATAGAGTTTGGGGGGGAGCGTGGACGTGAACGCCACGACGAAAGGCGATCTTCGTAAGAGGATAGCCGGACTGTGCCCGCCGGGCGGAGTGCTCGACTGATGTATCTTGGATTAGATCTTGGAACGTCTGGCTTGAAGGCGTTGGTGATAGACGACGATCAGCGCGTCGTTGCGCAGGCGACTGCGCCGCTGGAGGTTTCGCGTCCGCGGTCCGGTTGGTCAGAGCAGGATGCAGCGAGTTGGATTGAAGCCTGCAAAGCGTCCGTTATGGATTTGCCGAGCGACGTTCGCTCAGCAGTGAAAGCGATTGGATTGTCCGGTCAAATGCATGGAGCTGTCATGCTTGATGCGGCTGATGCCCCTCTCGGCCCGTGCATCCTGTGGAACGATACGCGCAGCGCCAACGAAGCGGATGAGATGGACGCCGATCCGAAGTGGCGCGACATTACGGGTAATATCGTCTTCCCGGGGTTCACTGCCCCGAAACTTGTTTGGGCGCGCAAGCATCAACCAGATGTTTTTGAGCGGACCAGACGGGTGTTACTGCCCAAGGATTTTCTGCGGCTGTGGCTGACTGGCGAAGCTGTGTCTGAGATGTCGGATGCAGCGGGCACGAGTTGGTTAGATATAGCCAAACGAGACTGGTCTGACGTGTTGTTGGCGGAGACTGGTCTTTCTCGAGAGCAGATGCCTCGTTTGGTCGAAGGCTCGGAAGTTTCGGGCGTTCTGCGCAAGGAGGTTGCCGACCTGTTCGGGATGAGTGCCATTCCTGTGGCAGGGGGTGGAGGCGACAATGCCGCGTCCGCCATTGGCATGGGCGTGGTGAAAGCGGGACAAGCATTTGTATCGCTCGGCACATCCGGCGTGTTGTTTGCGGCCAATGACGGGTATCAACCTGACCCTTCGACCGCTGTTCATACTTTTTGTCACGCGGTGCCTGACACTTGGCATCAGATGGGTGTTATCCTGGCTTGCACCGACGCTTTGAATTGGGCGTCAGGGCTATTCCAGACCACAGCTGCACAGTTGACTGGCAACCTGGGCGATCTGCAGGCACCTGGTAAAGCACACTTTTTGCCTTACCTTGGGGGAGAAAGAACGCCCCTCGCGAGCGCTTCGGTTCGTGCCGGATTCCTGGGCCTGGAACACGCGACCACGCGTGAAGACCTTACTCGCGCGGTGTTGGAAGGCACCTGTTTTGCATTCGCTGACTGTCGCGACGTGCTGGCGGCGACTGGGACAAAGATCGAACGGGTTCTCGCCGTTGGAGGTGGCACCCAATCTGACTACTGGTTACAGGCGCTTGCCACCGCTCTGGACGTACCGCTGATGCTTCCCGACGCCGCGGATCTTGGCGGGGCGTTTGGTGCCGCTCGACTCGGAATGATGGCCGATACGGGCGACCTTAGCATTGCGACGGAGCCACCCATCGCGCGCACCATTGATCCCGACCCCACACTGACCGACGCATTTAAAGTCGCTCACATTCGTCACAAACGTGCTGCACAATTCCTGAAGGACACACCATGACTGACTTTTTCGCCAATTGCCCAAAGGTATCTTTCGAGGGACCGGACAGCACAAACGAGTTTGCATTTCGCCACTATGATCCAGATGAGGTCGTGGCTGGTAAGGCGTTGAAGGATCACCTGCGGTTTGCAGTTGCGTACTGGCATTCGTTTGCGTGGCCCGGTGGAGATCCTTTCGGAGGTCAGACATTTGAGCGTCCCTGGTTTTCCGACGACATGGACGGTGCGCGTTTAAAGGCTGACGTGGCTTTTGAAATGTTTTCAATCCTGGGTGCGCCCTACTTCTGCTTCCATGATGCAGACGTTCGGCCGGAAGGGGCGACATTTGCGGAGAGTGAAGATCGTCTAAAGGAGATCACCGATATCTTCGCGGCAAAAATGGAAGAGACCGGTGTGAAGTTGCTTTGGGGAACGGCGAACTTGTTTTCGCACCGTAGATTCATGAGCGGCGCGGCAACCAATCCGGACCCGGACGTTTATGCTTATTCTGCGGCAACGGTGAAGAGCTGCATGGACGCGACATTGGCGCTGGGCGGCGAGAACTATGTGCTGTGGGGTGGTCGGGAAGGTTACGAAACTTTGCTGAATACCGATCTAAAGCGTGAACGTGCGCAAGCGGGAGCGTTTTTGCAGCGTGTGGTCGAGTACAAGCACAAGATCGGTTTCAAGGGGACGATTTTGATCGAACCGAAGCCGCAGGAACCAACCAAGCATCAGTACGATTTCGATGTAGCCACGGTTTACGGGTTTCTCAAGGATTTTGGTCTTGAGGAGGAAGTTAAGGTCAACATCGAACAAGGACACGCAATCCTGGCTGGACATAGCTTTGAGCATGAAATCGCTTTGGCAACGTCGCTTGGGATATTTGGCTCCATCGACATGAACCGAAACGATTATCAGTCTGGTTGGGATACGTACCAGTTTCCGGACAACGTTCGCGAATGCGCTTTGGCGTACTACGAGATTCTGAAAAATGGTGGATTTGACACGGGGGGTACCAACTTCGATGCCAAACTGCGCCGCCAATCATTGGACCCCGAAGATCTGATCCTTTCTCATGTTGGTGCAATGGATACCTGTGCGCGGAGCCTTAAAGCGGCTGCAGCTATGCTTGAAGACGGTGGACTGGAAGCTGCGCGTGCAGATCGCTACGCGGGATGGGATGGTAACAATCTGGCTTCGCGGGATCTGGAGTCTATCCATGCAGAGGTTCGTGCATCGGCAAGCGGGCCCGAGCCGCGTTCCGGCCGACAGGAACGGTTGGAGAACTACGTCAGTCGCTTCGTCTAAGGTGACGTCAGACGAAAACCTCGCTAACTTGCTGAAAGCGTGGGTCTTCCCGCCAGCGCGCGTTATGTGGTGAAAGGTTGCGTCATGGGTCGTTTCATTGGGTATTTGGTTTGGCTGGCTTTATTGCTTGTGCCTGCGGCTGCCGCGGCAGACCCAGAGGCCAAGCTCATCTTTTTCACCGAAGACGGGACCGAAACAGGCGTGCCGTTGTTACCTGGCTTTCCATTGCACTCGGTATGGTCTGGCCTTGGTCAATCTGATGACGGTCGCATTTTTGTGGCAGTTTCTGACCACGAAGAAGTGGCAGGGAATGTTGCGGTTTTCGCAATGGACCCTGATGTGGATCGATTTCGATTTCTGACGGATTTGAAGTCAGTCTCCGAGGCCGCCGGAAATTGGAAAGAAGGAGAAGGGCAGTACAAAGTTCACACATTTCTTCAGCAGGCGTCGGATGGGTTAATCTATTTTGCAACGATGCCTGCGAGTGATCCGCGGAAACAGCGGGGCAGTCATCTTTATACCTTGGACCCCGCGACAGAGACAATCCGGGATATCAGCACGGAATTGCCAGCAACCTTAACCAGGCAAGGGGCGCTCGCGCCGAACAGAGGTGTGATTGTCGAGGCGCTAGGGATCAAAGGGATGAGCCTCAATCCCAAATTTGAAGACATGATTTATGTGATGACGCACGACATCGGTTTTGTCTTCAGGTTGGACCTGCGCAATGGGCAGTATCATGCCGTCGGGTTTTCATCGCGCGTGTCCTACGTCATGCATACTGACGCGGAGGGTGATCTCTACTTCCTGGGAAGCGACCCGGAGGCCACAAGCCAAGCGCTCTTGCAGTTTGACGCACAGTCTGGGGAAACCTCTGTACTGATACCCAACATCCCTATGGATGAAGAAATCGGGATGATCGTCCCAACTGCAAATCCCGATGTCGTAATGGTACTGATGTCCAAGTCCAAAGAGGTCTTTCCCATTAACACCAAGGCCGAAAAACGACTGCGCGGTGGAACATCCTGCGGGAAGAACTGGTGGAAGCTGTTCAATATGGCTGTGTCTCCTGACGGTCGCCACCTGTACTTCGTGTCCAACAATAATAACCACCCTATGATCTGGCGGGCGCCGACGGGGGGTGGGACGTGCCAGCAGGTTCTTGATGTGAAGGCTCTTTTGGGAACGCGTAACCTGGCCTTCGGCGGCCAGAATATTTGGGTTGGCGACAGCTTTTTTACACCAGTTTGGACCCATCAAGGCGACAACGATCTCGCGATCCTGAAGGTGACGGTGAAGTAGGCTGGCACCAGCCGCGGAACCGGCTGCATTGGCCCACTTGCCAACCTTGTTAAACCCCTACATATCAGCGCTATGACAGAGCTCGCACAGATCCGAAATTTCTCAATCGTGGCACACATTGACCACGGTAAGTCGACGCTTGCCGACCGGCTTATCCAACTGACCGGAACCGTAGCTGAACGCGACATGAAGGAGCAGATGCTCGACGCCATGGATATCGAGCGCGAGCGTGGCATTACGATTAAGGCCAACACGGTGCGGATCGAGTATCCGGCGAAAGACGGCCAGACCTACATTCTGAACCTCATCGACACGCCCGGACACGTGGACTTCGCTTATGAGGTGAGCCGCTCGATGCAGGCTGTTGAGGGTTCGTTGCTCGTCGTGGATGCCTCCCAAGGGGTTGAGGCGCAGACGTTGGCGAACGTTTATCAGGCGATAGATGCCGACCACGAGATCGTTCCGGTTCTCAACAAGATCGACCTGCCGGCGGCGGACGTGGATCGTGTGTCGGAGCAGATCGAGGATGTGATTGGCATTGATGCGTCTGATGCGGTGCAAATCTCGGCCAAGACCGGCATCGGTATCCCGGATGTGCTTGAGGCGATTGTGCAGCGGCTTCCGGCACCCGAAGGGGACCGTGACGCTCCGCTGAAGGCGATGCTGGTTGACAGCTGGTACGACCCGTATCTTGGCGTCGTCGTGATGATCCGCGTCATCGACGGTGTCATCAAGAAGGGTGACCAGATCAAGATGATGCAGACGGGTGCACGCTACGGGATCGACCGTCTCGCTGTGCTGCGCCCTGAAATGCAGAACATTGGTGAACTTGGCCCGGGCGAGATTGGCGTTCTGACCGCCTCGATCAAGCAGGTGCGCGACACCAAGGTCGGTGACACGATTACGCATGAGAAGAAGGGCACAGCGGAGCCGCTGCCTGGCTTTGCGCCGTCTGTGCCGGTGGTGTTCTGTGGCTTGTTCCCGGTCGATACCAACGACTTTGAAGACCTGCGCGATGCGATTGAGAAGCTCGCGCTGAACGATGCGTCATTCACTTACGAGATGGAAACATCTGCCGCGCTGGGCTTTGGCTTCCGCTGCGGCTTCCTAGGGCTTTTGCATCTAGAGGTAATCCGCGACCGGATCGAGCGCGAGTATGACATCGACCTGATCACAACCGCGCCGAGCGTGATTTACCACGTCTACATGCGCGACGGCACGCAGATTGATCTGCACAACCCAGCGGACATGCCGGACCTCACGCATGTCGATCACATCGAAGAGCCGCGTATCAAGGCCACCATTCTGGTGCCGGACGAATATCTGGGCGACGTGCTGAAACTCTGCCAGGAACGTCGTGGCATTCAGGAAGACCTGACCTATGCCGGCTCCCGCGCGATGGTGGTTTATGACC
>CAYPVG010000142.1:0-2919 GCA_964414085.1 uncultured Boseongicola sp.
GGAGGAAGACAAGTTCGAGCATTTGGCGAGCCGCCCAAAAGCCAAGCGCGGGCCGACCGCATTTCTGACTGTGCAGGAGGGCTGCGACAAGTTTTGTGCGTTCTGTGTCGTGCCCTATACGCGTGGCGCCGAGGTCTCTCGTCCAGCAGGCCGGGTGTTAGCCGAGGCGCGGGATCTGGTGGAACGTGGCGTGCGAGAAATCACGCTGCTCGGTCAGAACGTGAACGCCTATCATGGCCACGATCTTGGGCTTTCTGGGCTGATCCGTGACCTCGCGAAGGTCGACGGGTTGGAGCGTATTCGTTTCACAACATCACATCCAAACGACATGGATGATGATCTGATCGCGGCCCATGGTGATTGTGAAAAACTGATGCCCTACTTGCACTTACCGGTGCAGTCTGGCTCGGACAAAATCCTGAAACTCATGAACCGCAAGCACACGGCTGAGAGCTATGTCCGCCTGATCGAGCGCATCCGCGGCGCGCGTCCGGACCTGTTGCTTTCGGGTGATTTCATCGTCGGCTTCCCGGGCGAGACCGAGGAAGACTTCCGCGATACGTTGGCGCTGGTTGAAGAGGTCGGTTACGGCCAGGCCTACAGTTTCAAATACTCGGCACGTCCGGGCACACCGGCAGCTGAGCGTGCCGATGTCGACGCGGCCGAGGCCGACGAAAGGCTCCAACGCTTGCAGGCACTGTTGTCCAAGCAACAAAAAGCAGCTCAGGACGCAATGGTTGGGCGCGATGTCACTGTACTGTTTGAAAAATCCGGGCGCCTTCCGGGGCAGATGGTCGGTAAATCAGAGTATCTGCACGCCGTTCATGTGACGTCTGATGCAGTAAGCCGCGGTGATCTGGCCCGCGTGCGCATCGTGGAAAGTGCATCAAATTCACTGGCAGGTGAGGTTGTCGGACCAGCCAGCTGAGGCCGGCCCGAATAGGTTTCAAAGAATGCCCTGGGCCACGATCATCAGTGCGCCCGCACCGAAGATGTAAAGGCCATCTGTCAGCAGAGCGCCATTGGATTTGCCGGTAAACGCACCGCCACCGACGACTAGGAACATGGCGGCAAGAATGGCGAGTACTGCGGTTCCAAGGAAGTTCACCGTGGCCGTCATGCCAATAACAATTGCCAGCGAGGCCAAGCCGAGTATCTGCAAAAGAAATGCCAAAACCGGCGGGCTGCCACCCAGATCGACGCCCGACCCATTCGCCCAGATCGTTCCAAGCACGCGCGGGTGGTAAAGGATCATGCCAAGCACAAATCCAAGTGCCGCTCCAAGGACAACGGCTGGAATATTAAGAGCTTCAGCTTCCATTCTCCGGCCCTCAGTACGCAGCCGCGAGGCTTTCGAGGATATGCGTCCAACCCCCCATGTGATTGTCGCGGCTTTCCTCACTCTCAAAGCGTACATGCGTCAGGCGCACATTGGTGCCGCCGTCGACCTCTTCAAAGTCGATGGTTACAGTGCTGTCTTCCATCGACGAAAATGGTGACTCCCAGGTGAAGGCAAGACGGTTCGGCCGGTCGATCGTTTTGTAGGTGCCGGCGTGTGGCATGTCCTGGTCGCCTGCGCGCATAACAACGAGGAAGCGCCCACCAACGGCCGCATCGCTGGTTGCTTCAGGGACACTCATGTTCGGGCCCGGCGTCATGAACTTGGCGAGCATTTCGGGATCAAGCCAGGCGTCGAAAAGAGTTTCGCGGCTTGCGTTGATCACGCGGGATGTTTCGAGGCGAAGCTCGGTTGCGATGTCAGTCATCTGTGTCTTCCTTTGCAACAAGAATATCCAAGGTCTCCAACCGCATGTCCCAGATCGATCTCAGTTCTTTGAACCAAGCGTCGATCAGATGCAGGCGATCGGGGTGAAGCTCGATCATGTGTTCCCGCCAGAGGGTTTTCCGGCTGACGAGGTCGGCGCTTTCTAGCGTCTTGATGTGCTTCGACACGGAATTGAGGCTCATCTCGAATTGCTGCGCCAGATCGGTCACGCGCATCGGCCCATGCTGCGCCAAAAGCGTCAGAATGTGCCGCCGCGTGGGGTCCGCCGCAGCTTTCAGAATTGCCGTCAATTGAGTGTCGTTTTCTCGTTCAACCATATGGGTGAATTAGTCGATTCGAACCCATCAGTCAACCATAAGGGTGAATGAATGTGTATTTTCTGGATTCTCACCATCCCGTGCTCGGAAACGCTACATTTCGTGACGTTCTCGTGAAAAATGCCGAGATATGCTTGCACCGGGCCATATCCCTTGGCAGCATGGGGCCAAGGAAGCAGTCATTTTTCGGAGTTTGTATATTTGGCCATTGGTGAGTTGACCCTGCCGACACCCCATGAAGACGCCCAAGAGACGCGCCTCGAGTTTCCCGACAATCGTTTGCTGATCGACCTCTTTGGAGAGTTCAATCGCAACCTCACACAGATCGAAGCAGCGCTAGATGTGCAGCTTGTCCATCAGGGCAATCAGCTCGTTATCTTTGGCGAACCGGGATCGCAGAAGAAAGCGGCAGACGTTCTGAACGCGCTCTATGCTCGTCTAGAGGCAGGTAAAGAGGTGACGCCCGGCGATATCGACGCTGAAATTCGTATGGGTGCTTCAGCGCGCGGCACCGGCAATCGTTCAGGCGACCAGATGGAGTTGTTCCAGGGTGGTCGCGTCGAGATCAAAACCCGCAAGAAATTGGTTGAGCCGCGCACCGACGCGCAGAAGGACTATGTGCGCGCCCTTTACAAGAATGAGCTGTCATTCGGCATTGGCCCGGCAGGCACGGGCAAGACGTATCTCGCTGTGGCTGTGGGCGTGAATATGTTCATTGGTGGCCATGTCGACAAGATCATCCTAAGCCGCCCGGCGGTTGAAGCAGGCGAGCGCCTCGGCTTCTTGCCGGGGGATATGAAGGACAAAGTCGATCCC
>CAYPVG010000143.1:0-4837 GCA_964414085.1 uncultured Boseongicola sp.
CCGCCGTCTTCGGTCTGGCCGTTTTCCAACACAGCGATCAGCGCGCGGCCGACGGCTAGGCCAGAGCCGTTCAGCGTGTGAACGAACTGCGGCTTGCCGTCATCGTCGCGGAAGCGGGCATTCATGCGGCGGGCCTGGAAGTCTCCGCAGGTCGAAACCGAGCTGATCTCGCGATAGGTGTTTTGACCGGGGAGCCAGACCTCGATGTCATGCGTTCGCCGCGCGCCGAAGCCCATATCACCTGTGCAGAGGACGACCGTGCGGTAGGCGAGGCCGAGCGCCTCGAGAATGCCTTCGGCGCAGCGGGTCATGCGGGCGTGCTCTTCTTCCGATTTGTCCGGGTGCGTGACCGAGACCATTTCGACCTTCTCGAACTGGTGCTGGCGGAGCATGCCGGATGTGTCGCGGCCGGCGCTGCCCGCTTCGGAGCGGAAGCAGTTGGTGTGCGCGGTGTAGCGGCGCGGCAGGTAGTCCTGGCTGAGCGTTTCGCCTGCAACGATGTTGGTCAGCGAGACCTCGGATGTGGGGATGAGCCACATGCCTTCGCGGGTTTGGTAGCTGTCCTCGGCAAATTTTGGCAGCTGGTTGGTGCCGTACATAGCTTCATCGCGCACCAGAACGGGCGGGATGGTTTCCGTCAGCCCGTTCTCGGTTGTGTGCGTGTCGAGCATGAACTGCGCGAGCGCGCGGTGCACACGGGCGACGGCCCCGGACATCAGCACGAAGCGGCTGCCGGAGAGTTTCGCGGCTGTTTCAAAGTCCATGCCGCTTTTGACGCCTTCGATCTCGTAATGCTCCTTCGGCTGGAAGTCGAACACAGGCGGCGTGCCCCAGCGGCTGATTTCGACGTTGTCGTCTTCGTCTGCGCCTTCAGGAACGTCCGGGTAGGGGCGGTTTGGAAGCGACATCAGCAGGTTGCGCAATTCGGCATCGAGGTCTTTTGCGACCTGCTCCTGTTCGGCCATGGCCTGTTTTTTGTCAGCAACTTCGGCGCGCAGGCGTTCAAAGGTGGCGTCGTCTCCAGCCGCCTTGGCCGCACCGATCTGCTTGGCGGCGGCGTTGCTCTCGGCCTTCATGGTTTCGGCCGCTTGAATGGCAGCGCGGCGCTTTTCGTCGACAGCGAGGATGTCCGACGACGCGCCGGAAATCCCAAGCTTGGCCATGTCGGCGTCAAAAGCAGCGGGGTTTTCGCGGATTGCGCGGATGTCGTGCATCTTTCCTGTCCTTGTCTGGTTTTTGATTTCGAGTGCGCGCTATATGGCGGATTTTGCGGATCATGCAAATGGGGATTGTTATGGTGGCGCGTAGCGTGCTTCCACGGCTAAGGCTTTTCGGGGTGCGGGTGAAATATAACGGTTTGTGTTGGCGGTGCTTGTAGCGCTTTTTGGGGTCGGTAGCTCCTGCCGAGAAGTCAAAGCGCATTTATCGGACGGTGGCCGGGATGAACATGCTGGCAGCACGGAGCCGCTTTTGATCCGATATGGGCGGTCGTTTTGAACTTTATTTGACCTATCTGCTCCTTAAGCGCGCTTGTGGCGTTGCTTGCCAATGTTTCCGCCCCTAGATAGGGTGCGCGCCAAGCTGAAACAGGGCCTCTAAGAAGCCCGATAACGACAAGGAAAATGCTCGATGTTTGTCACGCCTGCATATGCGCAAGCGGCTGGTGGCGGAGGAGATATCTTTACGTCTCTCGTCATCCCGATGGTGCTGATTTTCGGTATCATGTACTTTCTCCTGATCCGTCCACAGCAAAAGAAGCTGAAGGAGCATCAGAACATGGTCGAAGCGCTTCGCCGCGGGGACCAAGTTGTCACCGCTGGTGGTGTTGTCGGCAAGGTCACCAAGGTGCGTGACGACGCCGAGATTGAGATCGAGATCGCAAGCGGCGTCAACGTGCGCGTTGTGAAGCACACGATCACACAAGTCCGGTCCAAAACCGAACCTGCTGACAAATAAGGGTTTTCCATGCTTCAGATCGCCGCTTGGAAGCGATTTGCCATTTGGGCGGTTTGTCTGACTGGCCTTCTTCTGGCCTTTCCCAACGGGTTTTATTCCCGCGTTGAACAGCACAATGACGCGGTTGCCGCGATTGAGGCGTTCGGGTCGACCCCGGAGCGGGAAGAGGCGGCGTCTGTCTGGCCATCTTTCTTGCCGTCATCGCTTGTAAACCTCGGTTTGGATTTGCGCGGTGGTGCGCACCTGCTAGCCGAGGTTCAGGTTGAGGATGTCTACACTGAGCGTATGGACGGCTATTGGCTGACGGTGCGCGACGCGCTTGTCGGTATTCGCGATCAGGTTGGGTTCGTCGAACGCGTGCAGGATGCGCCAGCTGGCGAGTTGCGCGTTCGGATTTCAGAGCCAGAGGCGATCGATGCTGCCGTCAACGCAGTGCGGGCAATCGCGCAGCCTGTGGCATCGCTGTCGGCAGTGGGTGCGACGGATATCGTGGTTTCTTCCAGCGGCAACACGATCATCGTGTCGTTGTCGCCCGAAGAACAAGCCGCGACGGACAGTCGGACGATCCAGCAATCCTTGGAAATCATTCGCCGCCGCGTGGACGAGGTTGGCACACGTGAGCCGACGATCCAGAGGCAGGGCGCGGATCGTATTCTTATTCAGGTGCCGGGCATCGGATCGGCTGAAGAGCTGAAGGCTCTGATCGGGACGACGGCGCGTTTGACGTTCCATCCTGTGGTGCGGGCAGCGGCAAGTGCGAATGCCGTTCCAGGGCCGGGTGAGATCCTGGTGCAGGACTTGGAGATTGAGGAACAGTACTACGTTCTTGAGAGCCGGGCGATCCTGACGGGTGAGGACCTTGTGGATGCGCAGCCAGGGTTCGATCAAAACGGTTTGCCGTCAGTAACGTTCCGATTCAATCCGTCTGGCGCGCGTGTGTTCGGACAGTACACGACAGAAAATACAGGCGCGCTGTTTGCGATCGCGTTGGATGATCGGGTGATCACTGCGCCTCAGATTCGGGAACCGATTACGGGCGGTTCGGGGCAGATCACCGGGAACTTCACAGTTGATAGCTCGACTCAGTTGGCGATTTTGCTGCGTGCCGGTGCATTGCCTGCTGAGATGATCTTCCTTGAAGAGCGCACGATTGGGCCGGAGTTAGGCGCAGATTCGATCGAGGCCGGGCGCATCGCATCAATCATCGCGTTTGCGGCCGTGCTTGTTTTCATGGGCCTGGCCTATGGGCTGTTTGGTTTGTTTGCCAATGCTGCTTTGATCATAAACGTTGGGTTGTTGTTCGGTGTTTTGAGCTTGCTCGGAGCCACACTGACGTTACCTGGCATCGCGGGGATCGTGCTGACGATCGGTATGGCGGTGGACGCCAATGTGCTGGTGTTTGAACGTATCCGCGAAGAACTGAAGACCGCCAAGGGGCCGAGCCGCGCGATTGAGCTTGGCTATGAGCGGGCTTTGAGCGCGATCATTGATGCCAACATCACCACGTTTATCACGGCGCTGATCCTGTTTGCCCTGGGCTCTGGCCCGGTCAAAGGGTTCGCGGTGACGCTGATGATCGGGATCGCGACATCGGTGTTCACGGCGATTTTTGTGACGCGGTTGATTATCGTGATGTGGTTTGAGCGGAAACGTCCGCGGACAATCGAGGTGTGATGATATGAGACTGAGACTTGTCCCCGCCGAAACCAACATTGATTTCTTCCGCTTTCGCTTTGTTACGATGGGGATTTCCATCGCAGCGATGATCGCGTCGATCATTCTGTGGCTTACAGTCGGTCTGAACTTCGGCATCGATTTCCGTGGAGGCACCACGATCCGTACTGAGGCTGTTCAGCCAATAGATGTGGGTGCTTACCGGGCTGCGGTTGAAGCGCTGGACCTTGGAGATGTTGCGATAAGCGAGGTGTTTGATCCGACCTTTGCAGAAGATCAGAACGTCGCGATGATCCGCATTCAGGCCCAAGAGGGGCAGGAAAGCGTGACCGGGCCGGTGATTGGTCAGGTTGAAGCGGCGTTGAAGCAGGTTGATGGCACACTGACGTTTACGAGCGTTGAGAGTGTTGGACCGAAGGTGTCGGGTGAGTTGATCCGTACCGCGCTCATCGCTGTGGCGGCGGCTTTGGCGGCTATTCTGTTTTACATCTGGCTGCGGTTCGAGTGGCAGTTTTCCGTCGGTGCGGTTGCGGCCTTGTTCCACGATGTCATTCTGACGATTGGTATCTTCAGTTTGCTGCAGATCAGGTTCGATCTGGCGACCATCGCGGCGATCCTGACGATTGTCGGGTATTCGATCAACGATACCGTCGTCATTTTTGACCGGCTTCGTGAGAACTTGCGGAAATACAAGAAGACGCCGCTTCAGGATGTCATGAACAAATCGGTGAACGAGACCTTGAGCCGGACCTTGATGACCTCGGGCACTACTTTGCTTGCGTTGATCGCATTGTTGATCTTGGGCGGCGATGTGATCCGCGGGTTCGTTTTCGCAATTACTTGGGGTGTGATCGTCGGTACCTATTCGTCGGTCTATGTGGCCAAGAACGTCGTTCTTTTTCTTGGCGTGAAACGCGACTGGTCGAAACCGGGCGAGGGCGGCGGTGGCGGCGCAGGCACACAGTTTGCCAACATAGATGCTTGAGGCTTTTCAACTGGCACTCGCCACTGAAGGAGTGCTGTTGATCGGCCTTGCGGCCGTTCTTGCTGGTATTGTTCGAGGGTTCACAGGCTTTGGCACGGCGATGGTGTTTTTGCCGGTCGCTGCGCAATTCCTTGGCCCCTTTGAGGTGCTAACGGCTTTCCTTCTGATGGATATCGTCGCGCCCCTGATGCATGTGCCACGTGCACTGCGCGATGGGCACCC
>CAYPVG010000144.1:0-7484 GCA_964414085.1 uncultured Boseongicola sp.
TGGCAAATTCAATCAGGGTCAGCAGAGTTTCACGACGGGTTTCGAGTGAGGGCGCTTCTAAGAGCGCTTGTTTGTCTTCAGGCGCGAAGGGGCACAGCATGGAGAGCGAGTTGATAAGCATCTCGTTCTCTGCCTCTTTCAGGGACTCCCAGTCCGTTTGCAGACCCTCAGACTCGAAATAACGACCCAGCGCGCCGAAGAACGATGTCCGGTCACATCGCGGGTCTTGCTCCTGCGGTCCGAGGTCGCGGTCAAATCCAGCCCAGCTCACTTTGCAGCGGCGGTACGGTGTGAACCCTTCAACTTCTTCCACAACGCGATACCGGCTGATGCCTGACAGCGTAATCATATAGCGCCCGTCATCTGTTTCCGAGAATGACGTGATGCGCCCAGCGCACCCAATCGCGTGGAGTGCGTTTTCACCTGCGGGACCACTCTCGCGCGGTTGGATCATACCAATCAGGCGTTCCTGCGTTTTGAGCTCGTCATCCAGCATCGCGAGGTAGCGAGGCTCAAAGATGTGAAGCGGTAATCGGGCACGTGGCAACAGCAGTGCACCCGGCAAGGGGAACACCGCAATCGTTTCGGGAAGATCGGACTTTGGGAACATATTCACCAATGTAGCCGATTTTGTCGTTAGGCAAAGATCATCGACGAGAGTTTCCGCCGACCGTTCAAAACGACGGGATCGTTTGGCTTCAAAGCCTCGAAGATTGTGAAGAGCTGCGCCTTAGCAGCACCGTCATTCCATTCGCGATCACGACGGAATGCTTCGAGAAGCTCGGACACTGCGGCTTCGGCATCCCCCGCCGCATAGAGCGCCTGGGCCAGATCAAGGCGTGACTGGTGGTCGTCAGGATTCGCTTCTACGGCGGCGCGAAGTTCGGCCACTGGGCCTGCGTCGGCCGCTTGTTTGGCGAGTTCCAGCGTTGCGCGCGCGGCCTCAATTTCGGGCGTGTTCTGGATTTCGGCAGGGACCGTGAGCAGAATCTGTGCCGCTTGATCCATCTGATCGAGCGCGAGGTTCGCTTTGACAAGGCCAGCGTAAGCCCCTGGTACATTTGGATCTTCGCCCAGAATTGCCGCATAGACCGAAGCTGCGTCTGCAGCAGCGCCTTCTTCCAGCATGTTGTCTGCGGTTTCCAGCGCCTCGCCCAGGCCACCGTCGGCCTGACCGCCAGATGCTTCGATCACGCGGTCAAGAAAGGCTTTGATCTCCGATCCCGGAAGCGCGCCTTGGAAGCCGTCGATAGGCTGGCCTTGCCAGAAGGCGTAGACCGTCGGAATGGATTGAATGCGAAGCTGAGAGGAGATCGCCGGGTTTTCGTCGACGTTGATCTTCACCAGTTTAACCGCGCCTTTGGCCTCGGTAATGGCTGCTTCAATGGCAGGTGTCAGCTGTTTGCACGGGCCGCACCAGGGTGCCCAGAAATCGACGACCACGGGGACAGTTTGGCTCGCCTCGACGACGTCGACCATGAATGTCGCTTCGGAGCCGTCCTTGATCAGATCAGCGGCGGCAGGTGTCGGTGCAGATGAATTGAGCTCTAGCATTGTGATCCCCAGTCTCGGTTGACCGGCCTTATATGCGATCGAATCTGAAAAGACCAAGAGGGACAGGCAAATTCGATGCTATTACGTTAGCTTAGTCGGGCCCTTTGGGTTTTGGTGAGTGGCAGGCACCCCGTGAGACCGGCGGGCAGCACAAGGATAGCTCCGGCTTCGTAGAGTTTTGCGGCCATTTCGGGAGTGTTCTGAACGGTCAACGCCCATTTGGACATGCCAAGAATGGCGGTGTCAGCGGGGAGGTCTTCCATGACGTCGGCACTGGGAAAAACCACGACTGCAGCGGGTGCCACAGCCGCAAACCGCATGACAAGCGCCATGACCGCAACCCAGCCGATCAGGACAATGGGCAGCGCAAGAACCAGCGATTTAGTAGTCGTGGACATGCTCTAAGGATACATCATCGAGTGTCCTGAGGCGACCGGCGAGGCCTGCGACCGGGATAAGGACCAGATGCCGATAGTCGCCGTATCCCTGACGCAGAAAGCTATAGAGAGCGCCGTCAAATTCGGGTGTCGGTGAGATGACGGTAAAGAGTATGTCGTTGTTGCCTGCAATCTCTGCGAAATCCGCACCATTCGCCGCCAGATCGGCGATTATGTCCGTGAATGCACGATAGCGGTCAGTTTCAATGAGAGTTCCGTCACCCATCGGCCCAATGACGGTGACGCCGGGGATGGATGACAAGTCGTCACCGGAGATATTTTGTACAATGCTGCGGATGCGCAAAGCATCGGCACCAAGTCCGGCTACGGCGGCTTCGATCTGTTTGGCATACCACGCTTTGGCTAAGAATTCGTTCCTGAGCGCGAAGAGCCGTTCACGGTCGCGGAAACTGCCGGTCGCTTCGGATTCCAGTTGCTCGACATCTGCGGCGAAGTCCCATTTGTACCACGGCACCTGCTGCAGAAAGACGGCGTAGTTTGCCGCCATCTTAGCGCTGGCGTCATCAAGGGGTGAGCGTTCCCCATCGCGGAGCCATGTGGCGACGCGGCCAATGGTTTCTTCATAGGCGGCCTTGGCCAGAAGCTCGGCCGTCAAGCTGACACCGATTGTGTAGATCGTGAGTTTGGTGTCGGTTGTGATCTCGCCCATCGCATCAGCGGCTTCCGTCAGCGGGCAGAGTGTGCCCCAGAAACCGGCAATTGCGCGGACATACGCGAAGTCATGTGGATCGCCCGTTGCAAGGACGCGTCCGTAATCGTCGTAGGCGTGGACGATGTGCCATTCGGGGTAGGTCAGCAGGGTACGGCTTTCAGGGCGTCGCCATTCTGGATCGGAGATCAGCGACGCATAGCTGTCAGGCTGACCGTCACCCCGGCAAGCAAGTTCGATATAGGCAGGCGGCGCGAGCAGGCCGAGGATGAGGACGGCGGCGACTACCAGCAAGCGCTTGAGCCATCGCCAAAGGGCTCTCACTTGGCCCGTCCCAAGAATAGTCCTGAGACAAGGGCGATGCCGCCAAGGCCAAGATGCGGAAGGTTCGCAAGTATCTTAAATCCGAAGGGCAAGTCCTGCACGCCGTAGGTGAATATACCGAAATCAAGATAGCCGGATCCTATCGCCAGCCCCATCGCGCCATCTGCAAAGTAGAGCGCCCCGAAAATCAGCAGGAACAGGCGGGCTGCACGTGCCGATACAAGCGCTGCCGCAAGTGCCCAGATGGCGGAGGCGAGGTGTAGGCTGTCGTCAAAGATATCGAGCGCGAAAATACCGAAGGCGACACCATCTTCATTGGTGACTCCGGGGATGTAGTTGAGCGACGCCGCCCCAAGCAGGACAATGAAGAAACCGACAGCGATGTGTTGATGAATGCTCACGCGAACCTCGACAAGTAGCGGTCCCAAAAGGCATTGCGGAAGACGAGATCCGGGTCGTAGAACTTCTTCTCTTCAACGAACTTTTCAGCGTTCGGATAGGCGCGGCGGAATTGGCTGTTCCGGGCATGAGGACGGTACGGCAAGTAGTAGGTGCCGCCGAGATCGAGCACGCGATCGATGAGTTCTTGCGTCATGCGGCGGTGATCAATCTCGTCGCGCTCAGTCATCTCCTGACTAAAGAGTAGAACACAGGCGATGCGCGGTGCAGGTGCGTAGGACAGAACGCTTTCAGTGTCGGCGGCGACGTAGCGAAGCGTAATGTTCAAAAGCTCCTGGAAGCTCTTTGGAATGACCTCCTGGCAGGCGGTGACGAAGTCGTTGAAGCGTCCAGGCGGCACGAAGTACTCGTGCAGGATGTCAGTGCGCGTCGGGTCACGATCATCGAGTGTGACGACAGGTTCGTTGATAAGCGAGTTGCGCGTTACTGCGCCGCCGCCAATGATTGGCCCAAGGCCGGTTTCAAACCACCACCGCACGTCTTTTGCATACTCGTTATGCACCTGTGACCGGAAGACATAGCGAGAGGCTTGTGACAGGAAGCCCGAGCCGCTGGCGGGCGGTATTTCGGATTGGTCGGCAGCCTCGCGATAGGTGATCATCATCGCGTCGTTGAAGAAGTTGTCACGGTCCACGTTCAACCGCCCATAGGCCATGTTCACGCCGCCGCTTTCGATGGCTCCGACGAAGAATGGGGCGAATTCGGTAGCCGGTATTTTTCGGAATGTGGGTTCAAGAAGGACGTTTGGCTCGGCTTCGACTTCGACTTCGATCACCGCGCCGGTCAGGCCATAACCACCCATGGTCGCGAAGAACAACGGCGCGTTTTCGGTGCGTGAACAGCGGACAAGTTCGCCGTCGGGGCGGACGATGAAGATGCTCTTCACGGTGGACCCCATCGGCCCATGAGGTACTGGCCAGCCATGTGCATTAACAGCAAAGGTCGCCGCGACGCCGAAGTCGTTGTTGGATTGCATGACCTTGGGGCCGAATCCTTGGGGATCGAGTGTGCGGATCACGTCGCTCCACCGGGCACCAGCGTGGGCCCGAAATGAATTGTCGCGCGGATCGAATTGTACAAACCCGCTGCTGAAGGTCATGGCGTGGCCATTGGTCGGGATTGCATGACCGCCCATGGAATGTCGCGCGGCGCCAATGTTGAAGGGCCGGTTGTTTTCGCGGGCTTCGCTGATCTCGGCGCGGATTGCATCGACAAGGACGTCGCCGGGGTTTTCGGACCGGATGGTATGCCGGAAAATTGGGGTTTCGTTCAGCCCGCTGGCGTCGTTCAACGTGTTCTCGGCGCCCGTCGGTTGAAGCGAGGTGGTGCCGCTCAGAGAGGGCCGCTTGGCGGACAGAGTGGCTCCGGCGATGCCGCCGACGATCCCGCCTCCGGCAAGGAGTATCGCGCGTCGTGTCAATTCGCCCATGTCTGACCTCGTCTCTTAGCGTCGTACCCCGTTATAAATCGAATGTGGCGAAAACGGGTGCGTGGTCGCTCGGTTGTTCCCAACCGCGTGCTGCGCGCAACACTCGGCTTCCGTGGGCCGCGGACGAAATATCCGGCGTGGCCCAGATGTGATCGAGGCGGCGACCCTTGTCGGCTTCGTCCCAATCACGGGCACGGTAGGACCACCAGCTGTAGAGGCGGCCTTCGGGAATATCGGCGCGGGTAACGTCGACCCATTTGCCCGCGTCCTGCGTTTCGGCGAGGTGTTCGACCTCGATCGGCGTGTGACTGACGACCTTGAGGAGCTTTTTGTGATCCCAGACGTCGTCTTCACGAGGGGCGATATTTAAGTCGCCGACAAGAATAGACTTTTTCGGGTTTTCAGCGTGGAAGGCGTCGCGCATCTCAGTGAGATAGTCGAGCTTTTGGCCGAATTTCTCGTTCACTTCGCGATCAGGTTTGTCGCCGCCTGCGGGGACGTAGAAATTGTGGACGGTGACGCCGTTTTCCAATTTCCCAGCGACGTGGCGCGCGTGGTTTAGGGAGGCGTAGTCGGCTGATCCGGCGTCCTCAATAGGGAGCTTCGACAGGATCGCGACACCGTTGTAGCCCTTTTGTCCGCGAGCAACCATGTGGGTGTATCCGAGGGCGTGGAAGGCCTCTAAGGGGATTTTTTCGACAGGAGATTTGCATTCCTGAAGGCAGAGGATGTCGGGGGATTCCTCGCTCAGGAGCTTGCAGACAAGCGCTTCGCGCAGGCGGACAGAGTTGATGTTCCAAGTGGCGAGGGTGAACGGCATTTTGGGGGCTCCGGGTCGGTATTTGGCCGGACGATAGCAAGGGGCTGGGGCAAGGGCCACGGCGGAAATGCGCAACGTACGGTGGTTTTTACCTGCCGCAACGGCCAGCGGTATCAGACCATTGAAACCAATACGGAAAAGATTGAATTCGAACGTCGGTATCGCGTCGGTATTACGTCGGTATTACGTCGGTGCCTGTTGGGAGCGTGCGGTACCAAAACGCAATATCTGGTAGTGTCGTTAAGACGGGTTAAAAAAATGAATGCGCCGCGACCCCATGACAGAGCCGCGACGCAACACGCTTTGAAACTGCGCGTTTAGCCGACGAGATCGAAACGATCTGCGTTCATGACTTTGGTCCAGGCGGCCACGAAGTCCCGCACGAACTTCTCGGCGTTGTCGTCCTGGGCGTAGACTTCGGCATAGGCACGCAAAATCGAATTCGAGCCGAACACGAGGTCTGCGCTGGTGGCCGTCCATTTGACGTCACCGGTGGCGCGGTCACGGATATCATACGTGCCGCCGTCGACCGGATGCCAGCTGTAAGCCATGTCGGTCAGGTTGACGAAGAAGTCAGGTGTGAGCTGCCCTACACGGTCGGTAAAGACGCCATGGCCGGTGCCACCGTGGTTTGTGCCAAGCACACGCAGACCACCGACGAGAACCGTCATTTCAGCCGCCGTCAGACCAAGAAGCTGCGCCTTGTCGAGCATGATCTCTTCAATGCTGGAGGCGTAGTCTTCCTTCTGCCAGTTGCGGAACCCGTCTGCGAGAGGCTCGAGAACCGAGAAGCTGTCGGCATCGGTCTGCTCGTCTGTTGCGTCGCCTCGACCTGGTGCGAAAGGCACGTCAACCGAGAGGCCGGCTGCCGCAATGGACTTTTCCAGACCGACGTTGCCCGCAAGCACGATGACGTCTGCCACGGAGGCTCCGGTCTCAGCCGCGATCGGCTCAAGGATGCCGAGAACCTTCGCAAGACGCTCTGGCTCGTTTCCTGCCCAATCCTTTTGCGGAGCAAGACGGATGCGAGCACCGTTGGCACCGCCACGCATGTCAGAGCCACGGAAGGTCCGGGCGCTGTCCCATGCGGTTGCGATCATTTCACCGGCAGACAGACCACTGTCGGCGATCTTGGCCTTGACTGCGGCGACGTCGTAGCCGCTGTTGCCTGCTGGGATCGGGTCCTGCCAGATGAGGTCTTCGGTCGGAGCATCGTTGCCGATGTAGCGACCGCGTGGACCCATGTCGCGGTGGGTGAGCTTGAACCACGCCCGCGCAAAGGTGTCGGCGAAGTAGTCCGGGTCGGCCATGAATTTCTGGCAGATTTCGTTGTATACGGGGTCAACTTTCATCGCCATGTCCGCGTCTGTCATCATCGGCTTCACGTGCTTGGACAAGTCGGTCGCATCCACAGGCATCGCATCCTCAGGCATGCCCACCGGTTGCCACTGGTTTGCGCCAGCGGGCGATTTGGTAAGCTCCCAATCGTAGCCAAACAGGTTGTCGAAATAGCCCATGTCCCATCTGGTTGGGTCTGATGTCCATGCGCCTTCAATGCCGGAAGTGAACGCATTCGTAGCTTTGCCGCCGTGTCCGGGATTGGCCCAGCCGAAGCCTTGAGCTTCGATGCCGGCGCCTTCTGGTTCAGCGCCGATTGCATCGTGGGCACCGCCACCACCGTGGGCTTTCCCGACGGTGTGACCGCCACAGGTCAGCGCCGCGGTTTCTTCGTCGTCCACTGCCATGCGTGCAAACGTTTCACGGATATGCAATGCCGTGCGTGCCGGATCA
>CAYPVG010000145.1:0-3995 GCA_964414085.1 uncultured Boseongicola sp.
AAAGTAGAACACGAAGAAATGGGCAGTCAGCTGCGGGATGCCAAGCTGTACGAGGCCTGGTGCGACCACTGAGGCTGCGACGGCGTAGGCCGCCGTTGTGGGCATGCCCATTCCGAGCAGGATCGAGATACACATTGCGAAAAACAGCGCCAGTAGCTGAGAATTTTCTGCGATGCCAAGAAGGAGGGCAGAAAAGCGTGCTCCGACACCAGTCAAGCTGATCACGCCGACAATGATACCCGCGCAGGCGCAAACCGCGATGATCTGGATCGACATGACGCCCGCAAGTTCGAAGGCCTTAAGAATAGATCGTGGCCCCATGCGGAACGGCGTTAGCCAAGAGACGACTGCTGCCGCAATTGTGGCGAGCGTGCCTGCTCGGATAACCGAATACCCTGCAAACAGCGCGTAGATCAGAATGATGATGGGAAGGAACAAGTAGACCTGACGGACCATCTTGTTGAACTTTGGGAGCTCGTCCTCGCGCATTCCACGCATACCAAGCTTGGCTGCCTCAAAGTCGACCATGAAGTAGACGGATACGAAGTAGAGGACAGCCGGGATAATCGCTGCAACGGCGATCTCGGTGTACGGAATGCCTGTGATTTCCGCCATAATGAAGGCGCCAGCACCCATGATTGGCGGCATGATTTGCCCGCCTGTTGAGGCCGCGGCCTCGACAGCACCCGCTGTCTTCCGGTGATAGCCAACCTTCTTCATCAACGGGATCGTGAGCGATCCAGTGGCCACGACGTTGCCCGCGCTTGTGCCGTTGATCATGCCCATCAAGCCGGACGCGAAGATGGCAACCTTGGCCGGACCACCACGGGCGCGCCCTGCTGCGGCGAAGGCGAAGTTGACGAAATAGTCGCCAACTTTGGACGCCTGCAAAAACGCAGCAAAGATGATGAACAAGATGATGTAGGTCGAGGACACCGCTGTCGTCGGGCCCAGGATGCCTGCGTCGGTATAAACTTGGCTGAAGAAGCGCGCCCAACCGATTTGCGGCGAGTTCAGGAAGCCTGGCATCAGGTGCCCAGTAAACACGTAGACCAGGAAGATCCCTGCGATGATAATCAACGCCAAGCCTGCAACGCGACGTGTAAGCTCCATGATCAAGGCAGTGCCAGCAACAGCGGCTAACGAGATGCCGATAGGGGCGAACGGCGTGCCGGTCGAGTTCCGCATCAAGGTGCCGAAGATCGTAATAAGGTAAATGGCGACTGCAACGCCGCTTACGCCCAAGACAATATCGGGAACCGAGTATCTGCCACGCGGTGTGCGATGAAGCCAGCCGAGAACAATGCCGCCGAATGTCGAGATCATCAGCGGTATGCCGAACCAGTAGATTTCAGGGTTTCTGAACTCTGGCGCGATGCCGTTCCACATTTCTCCGCCCGCGATACGCGAGGCAAAATTAAATGCGGCACCACAGGCGATGAGAGCTGGAATGAGGAGCGCGTATCCAGCGTATGTCCAAATTGGCGTCTCCGAGACGTTCTCGTCAGAAAACTTCAGGTGGGCGCTAAAGAGCAAAAAGCCAAGAAACAACGCGCCTGCAACGTGGACAATTCGGAAGTTCCAAGTCTCAAGTGGAAACGTCGGTAGGAAGGGAACGGTGATGCCAGTCCATTCCGATATGGACAAACCATTAAGAGCCGCCATGTGAAACGCTGCATAAATGGTGGCGAGCGCCGCGATCAGTGTGAAGCGCCAGCCCTCGAACGCACGACGGTTCGCTTCGACAGGTTCTTCATCGACTCCGTCGGCGATGACAGGACCATCGTTTTCCTTGGTTTGGTCGGTCATTCAGGTCCCCTCCCGGCATGATTGGCCGTTGAGTGTCACCTTAGCAGGTGCACTGGAAATTGGTCATTCTTAATAGTCGAGTTTTTGTACTGTGACCTGGAGGGTGGACCCTCCAGGTCGATTGCGGCCCCACTGAGGGCCGCAATAACAGTTACATTCCGTGGATCATGCTGTCAGGAATATCCGCGCCAGCGTTTTCCTTGAACCACTTGGCAGCACCTGGGTGCCACATCAGAACACCGTTCTTTGTGTAGTTCTCAGGCAGTGTCGAACGGGCGGCTTTGTGAATATTCACCATACGTGCGTTGTCCGACATGACGACATCTACGACGGATTCAACAAAGCTTTCAGGCAGTTCGCAGTTTGCGATAGCAAAGTTCCACATGCTCACCGAACGCGCATCTGCTTCCAGCGTCGTGTAGGTGTCAGCAGCGATGTCAAACTGACTTACTGGGAATGCTTCCAGAATAGTCGCCTGCTCGGCTTCGGTGAACTCGATGATGTTCACGTCTGTTTGCACTTCCAGCTGGCTCACGGCTGGTACGGGGACACCGGCAGCGAATGCGATAACATCCAAAAGCCCGTCCTGAAGCTGACCGCCAAGGTCTGTCCAACCACCGTTGCGACGCTCGAAGTCAACACCAAGCGTTTCCATCATACGTGGGAAGTAGGTGTCAGACGTCGAACCTGCCGGGCCAAAGCCGATTTTTGCGCCAGCCGGAATATCAGCGATGGACGTGATGCCCGAGGACGACAGTGCCGTCACGGAGAACGGTGTCTGGTACATGGGGAACATTGCGCATGCGCCGGTCATCTGAAGACCTGGTGCAATTGGGTTGGTGCCTGCAAGCGATTCTGCAGCCGGACCCATCGTGGTCATGCCAAACTGAGCGTCGCCAGTGTGAACGAGCGCCATGTTCTGCATTGGGCCGCCGGTGACTTCCCCACCGCCCGAAAGACCAAGCTCTTCAGCGACAAGGTTCGCCCAGCCAGAGCCGTATGCAAAGTAGGTGCCGCCCTGCGAAGCAGTGCCAACTGTGAAGCTTTCCGGCCAACCAGTTTTGTCAACATGGCCATCCGCAAATGCAGACGTTGCGGATACAAGAGCGGCAACAGCCGTCATTGTGACGTATTTCATATGAGATTTCCTCCCGTTTAAACCGGTAATAGCACCGGTCTCTCCCAAGGGCCGTGCGCGATCGCAGGCCTCTCGCGGGACTTAGTGCGCGTGCGGTTCGTTCAAGAGCAAGTGATCAATGACCAATGTTTGCGCAAACAAAAGAATGGGCGTGTTATGTGTGCAGAAACCTGCACATGTCACGTCATTCATGTGCGGGGAACGGCACAAAATCTTAGATCGCAGGCTCAATCGTCGACGAAGTCTTGGCGTGTAAGGTCGTACTTCTGCATCTTTTCGTAGAGCGCACGTCTGGAGAGGCCAAGCGACTCGTAGGTCTTTTTCAAACTGCCGCCGTGTGCAGTGACTGATGCCGCGATCAGGCTTTTTTCGTACTCGGCGACTTGTTCCGACAGTGATTTGGAACTGGCATCCGGTAATGGGCCGAGGTCGAGGTCTAGTCCTAGTGCAAATCGGTCAGCCACGTTCTTCAGTTCGCGAACGTTACCCGGCCATTCGCGCGCGCTCACCTGATTGAAGACCGTGTTAGGGATGTCTGGGGCAGCCCTCTGATCTCGGAGGCTTGCTTGAGTGACGAGGTGTGCAAATAGCCTCGGAATGTCTTCACGCCGTTGCTCAAGTGTGGGCATTTGGATGGTTGCGACGTTTAGCCGATAGAGCAAATCGCTGCGAAAACTGCCTTCGCTTGCTGCGGTCTCTAAGTCGCGTTTCGATGCTGCAATGAACCGGACGTCTAATTGGATGGGATCGTTCGAGCCAAGGCGTACCACTTCGCGGTTTTCGATGGCGTGGAGCAGTTTTGCCTGCAACGGCAGTTCCAAACTATCGATTTCGTCAAGAAACACCGTACCGCCGCGTGCATGTTCAAACTTGCCGTAGCGCGCGCGGGTGGCACCTGGAAACGCGCCAGCTTCGTGTCCGAAAAGCTCGCTTTCAACGAGCTCCGACGGAAGGGCGGCGCAGTTAATTGCGACAAATGGTTTGTCATTGCGTTTGCTGGCCCGATGAAGTGCGCGCGCCGCAACTTCTTTACCGGTGCCTGTCTCAC
>CAYPVG010000146.1:0-7047 GCA_964414085.1 uncultured Boseongicola sp.
CGGCTTGGATTCCTGAGGGAAATCAGCTGCGCATTCTGCACCAGCTGAGCCACAAAAGAATTTCGAGTGGGCCACGTCGCGGTTCAGTTTGGCTCGTTGCTACCTCTTCCGGCCATACATTGTGAGGTGCCCTTGGCGAAATGCGAAACGCCGCCCTGAGACTGGGCGGCGTTTTGTTTGGTTGGACATGAATGACACGGACTGCTCAGAGTAGCTCCCGCTCCTCAAGCACCTTACGAGCCACGCGGAAGCATTCGAGTGCTTGAGGCACCCCGCAATAAATACCGATGACGTGGATAATTGATTGAATTTCTTCTTTCGTGACGCCGTTGTTCAGCGCGCCTTTGCAGTGGATCTCCCACTCATGCATCTTCCCTAGAGCACCAATCATGGAAAGGTTCATCATGCTGCGAGTTTTGGCGTCGATGGTGGTATCGTCCCAGCCAAAGCCCCAGCACCATGCTGTCATGGCTTCCTGGAAGGGGCGGGTGAATCCGTCTGCCGCTGCAAGGTTCTTTTCTACATAATCGGCGCCAAGTGTGGACTTGCGCTGTTCAAGGCCGCGTTCGAATAAGTCGTTGTCCATTGTTTGGATCCTTCGAGGGGGGGTTAGCGGAGGCGAATTGCGACGTTTTTGGTTTGGACGTAGTTCCAGAGCGCTTCACGGCCCTTTTCGCGTCCGTACCCGGATTTTCCGTAACCACCAAATGGGGTTTCGACACCGCCCGCATACCATTCGTTGACGAAGACCTGACCTGCGCGGATTTCTTTGGCTGCGCGCGTGGCACGGTCGAGGTTCTGGGTGAAGACGCCGCCAACCAGTCCGTAATCGGTGCCATTGGCAATGGCGATGGCGTCTTCGTCTTTCTCGAAGGACATGACAGAGAGCACGGGGCCGAATACTTCCTGTTGGGCGATAGTCATGTCCGGCGTGACATTGTCGAGGATTGTGGGGTCAAGGAAAGCACCGGGAAGGTTCGATTTGCGACCTCCGGAGATGACACGCGCGCCTTCACCCACTGCTTGCGTCACCATGTCGGCGGCTCGGTCGCGTTGCTTGATTGAAATCATTGCGCCCATGTTGGCACCGAATTCGGGCAATTCGCTTCCGGGTCTTACGCTGATACCCTCGGCCATTGCAGAAAGACGGTCGACGAGTTCGTCTTTGCGACTGTGATGCACGATGACACGGCTCATCGCGGAGCAGACCTGACCGGCATTAAAGTAAATGCCCCAGCGAACATCATCGGTGAAGGCTTCGAGATTGGCGTCGTCATGGACGATCGCGGCAGATTTTCCACCGAGCTCCAACACGCACGGTACCACATTGCTGGCTGCGGCCGTGGCAATCGCGATTCCGGTTGGTACTGAGCCAGTAAAGACGATTTGGTTTACAAGCGGATGCGATGAAAGCGCGGCGCCCGCCTCGTGACCATAGCCGCAAAGTATGTTCACGGCACCGTTCGGAAGGCCGACGGCCTCGGCCGCATGTGCAAACCACGCATTCGTCAAAGGTGACAATTCAGGTGTCTTAATTACAATGGTATTTCCAGTAGCGAGCGCAGCTGAGAGAGAGCGTGCAGTCATCTCTACCGGATAATTCCATGGTATGATTTGCGCTGACACACCAAAGGGTTCGTAGGTTGTGAAGTCGAAGTATTGCGCGCCGAGCGGAATAGATCGGCCTTCAACCGTTTCCGCCTGATTTCCATAATACTCGAAGTATCGCGCCGCACCTTCGATCTCTGTATGGGACTCCCAAAGCGGTTTGCCTTGTTCGAGTGTCAGGACCTGGGCGATCTCGTCTTTATGGTCCAGCAAGTAGCGGCCCATTGCTTGGACCATTCGCCCCCGCTCAACGGGTCGGAGATCGCTCAGCGCGCCAGAGAGGTGGACGCGTCTTGCGGCCTTGACCGCACGATCGACATCTTCGGCGTCCGCCAAAGCGTGTTGGGCGAGCGTCTCGCCGTTCGCTGGATTTACGACGTCAATCTTGCCTGCACCGCCGTCAACCCATTTGCCGTCGATATAGTTTTGCCAGTAGGCCTTTACGTTGCTCATTTCTCGGCGACCGCCTCGCGCATCCAGTGTTGAAGTTTCTGTACGGAATGTTCTGACATCACGCCGCAACCAGGATCAAGCACAAGTGGACCTGGACGGTAGCCTTTCGATTTAAGTCCGCGATGCACGGATTCGACGAGATGGATGTCTTCTTCAACGGTGGTGTTGCGGTCCTGCTTGGCGAGTTGGCGTATGACATCGCTTTCTACGCCGCCTTTCGTGTACCAACCACGGAAGACGGTGCAGTGGTCTACGTCCTGTACGCGCCAATGGTAGGTATTCAGGACGTTGCCCGGATAGCACTGGAACGAGAACATGGGCCACAAGAACCATGATTGGTACCGCCCCGCGTAGTCATTGGCGTCGAGGTCAATCGGGTAGGTCATGCTTTCCAGTGACTGGCATTCGGTGGTGTGCCGCAGGACGTACCCGCCGTTTGGGTCCGGTTGAATATCGTAAGTTTCTGGTTTGACCACGCCCTCGGCAAAAGTTGGGTGATTGGACGGGCAGTGGTAGCATTCGGAGTAGTTTTCGATCGAGACCTTCCAGTTGCAATTCTCCGCAATCTCGACCCATTCGAGAGGAGCAAGATCGTTTATTTGCGGGACAAAATTGGCGATTTCTTCCCGGACGCCGGGGAACCAGTCGTCCATTGGTGCTGTGTCGTCGTCGAGGTTCACAAAGATAAAGCCATGGAATTCTTCGGTCCGAACGGATGTCAGACAAATTTTCTCCCGATCAAAGCCGGGAACACTTTTGATGTTGGGTCCGGCGCGCAGCCCGCCGGTGAGCTCATAGGTCCATTGATGGTATGGGCAGACGACTACGCGTGTTGAGCCGGTGCCGCTGACAAGTTCGTGCGCACGATGCTGGCAAACGTTGTAGAACGTACGCACCTGTTCGTCGCGGCCGCGAATGCAAAACAGGCTTTGCCCCGCGATCTCGAACGCGAAGTAATCTCCTGCATTTGGGATTTGGCTGACGTGACCCGCGAACTGCCAGGTCTTCATTAGCAGACCATTCATCTCTTGTTCGAATATGGCGGGGTCGGTGTAGTATCGTGCCTCAAGTGAATGAACGAGAGGAGCGCTCATCAGTCTTCTCCAAAATAGACGCCGCGTTCGCGTCGCCGTTCGTGAAAAGTCTCTACACGAGAAACAATTCGCTCGTCGGCAACGGCAACCACCATTGACAACAATGTTTCCAAAAATGCGATCGTTGAAACTGAAGACGGGAAGAACTGGCGAGTGTCCGTGGAAAGGATGAATGCGTGATCGGCCTCGATCACAATTGGCGACGCAGGCGAGTCCGAGATGCCGATAATGCGCATCCCTTGCTCTCTTGCAATCTTAACGGCCTCCACAACTTCAGTGCGATACGGCTTGCAGGTGATCGCAATAAGAACGTCTTGCTCATCGGTCCATGCAAGATCATCTGCGGGCAGTGAGCCGGCCTTTGGAATATTGAAAAACTGTACCATCCCTGTGGATGCCAGATAGGTGAAGTGAGTGGCCGTGGAATTATTTATACCGACGCCAAGGGTATAGACGTTTCGCGCGTTCCAGATTGTTTCGGCTGCGGCACGCATGTCTTCGATGCGGATCGCAGCAAAGGTGTCTTCGATATTCCGCAACGCTGCGCGGGCGAGATCGGCGTATAGTTCACCAAGTTCGCCTTGTTTGCCGACGTCTTGAAGCCAGCGGGCGCGATCTGTGAAGCTTGTACCACCTGTTCGAATAGCCTCACGGAATGGTTCGCGAAAGTCTTCGTATCCTTCGAATCCAACCTGGCGGGCCATTCGTACCAAAGTGTTGGGTTTCACATTTGCAGCTGCCGCGATCTCGCGCACGGAAGAAACGCCAATATTTCTCGGGTTTTCAAGCACATAACGTGCTGCTTTTCGTGCCTCCGGTGTCAGCGAGTCAAGCTCACCTGCCAGGCGGTCGAGAACCGGTATTGATACGTTCGTGTCATTCATGATTGACGACGGTACATTTGTTCAAATAACGTGTCCACCGAAATCGTTGCGCTTCGGGAATCAAACAATGTCGAAGAAAGAACTGCCGAGCCACGCACGCGTCGTGATTGTTGGCGGCGGTGTTATGGGTTGCGGCCTTGCGTATCATTTAGCTCACGAGGGGTGGGGTGCAGATACGATTTTACTTGAGAAGGCCGAACTCACCTCTGGTTCAACATGGCACGCCGCCGGCCAAATTACGCATTCGACATCGTCATATGGCTTGGGCCGGATGGTCGATTACAACATCGGACTTTATTCTGGCGGATTAGAGAATGAGACAGGGCAGCCGGTCACCTGGCACGGCTGTGGATCGTTCCGCCTTGCCTACACCGAGGATGAAATGGACTGGCTGCGGCACACCCTTTCCGTTGGGCGCGCGCTGGGCTTCAATATCGAACTGGTTGACCCGGCATTCATTGCGACGAAACATCCATTCTACAATCTAGAAGGTGTTATCGGCGCGCTCTACACGCCAGACGATGGTCACGTCGACCCCTCAAATGTTACTCAGGCTATGGCGACGGGAGCCCGGCAAAAGGGCGTTCGGATCTTTCGGCACTGCCGCGCAACCAACATTACTCAGAGCGACACTGGCGAATGGGTGGTGGAAACTGAGCTTGGCACAGTCACCTGCGAGCATGTGGTGAATGCTGGGGGTACCTACGCCCGCCAAATGGGCGAATGGTCCGGCCTGCAATTGCCTATGACTTCGATGACTCACCATTACTTCGTCACCGAAGAAGTGCCTGAATTTCAGGAGCTTGAGACCGAACTGCCTGTTATCCGCGACGACAAGAAAGTCTCGGGCTACATCCGGATGGAGCAGAAAAAGGGTCTGATCGGGATTTACGAGAAGGACAACGTGAATTCGGTTTGGCACGATGAATGCCCTTGGCACTACGAGAACTGGCTGTTTGATGCAGACTACGACCGGATCATGCCTTGGCTGGAAGAGTCGCTGAACCGCATGCCGATATTCGCTGAATTGGGTATTACCCGTGAGGTGCATGGCGCGATCAGCCACCCACCAGACGGAAATCCGATGGTAGGTCCCGCTCCGGGCGTGAAAAACTACTGGTGCTGCTGCGGAACGCAGATCGGCATTGGTTGGGGGCCTGGCCTTACGAGAGAACTCGCCAAGTGGATGGTTCACGGGGCGGCGGATATTTCGATGCGCGACTACGACCCGAGACGTTTTGGCGCTTACGCCACGAAAGACTGGCAGGTCGTCAAAGCGCATGAGGACTACAAGCTACGGCATGAGATTCCCTTTCCGCATTTCAACCGCCTAGAAGGCCGCCCGATAAATCCATCGCCCCTCTATCAACTCCTGAAGGAGCGAGGAGCCGTCTATGAGGAGGTCTATGGCTTTGAGCGGCCACGTTGGTTTGCACGCGATGGTGTCGAGCAGCGGGATCACTATTCATTCCGTCGCAACGAAGTGCATGACATCGTCGGCGCCGAAGTGAAGGCGGTGCGGGAACGCGTCGGCGTTATGGATGTGACCGCCTTTACCAAGATCGAGGTTTCTGGTCCGGATGCACATGTTTTCCTCGATCGTTTGACGGCCAACCGTATGCCCCAAAAGACCGGCTCGATCACACTTACCCATATGCTGAACCGACGGGGACGTATCGAAGTCGAGACTACCATAGTCCGAATGGCGGATGATCGCTATTACCTTGTTTGTGCGGCATTTTTTGAACAAAGGCTTTTGGATCATCTCAACCAGAACCGGACCAACGAGAACGCATCAATCAATGCTCTGTCGTCGGATTGGTCGGCGCTTTCATTAAATGGTCCGAAGGCACGGAGCGTCTTGTCGCAGTGTACGGATGCCGATCTTAGCAACGCTGGCTTCCGATGGTTGTCGGCGCAGGAAATTACAGTTGCCGGACATAAAGTCTGGGCCTTTCGTATGTCGTACGCTGGCGAACTCGGCTGGGAGATTCACATGCCGAACGAAGGGTGTTTCGATGTCTACTCGGCTCTTTGGTCAGCGGGTGAGAGATATGGGATAGCGAACTACGGCTCGTTTGCGATGAACGCTATGCGGATGGAGAAAGCATTTCCAGGCGCTGGTGAACTGACGAACGAAGTGACCTTGCCTGAAGCAAATGTGGGGCGTTTTGTGCGGCTGGACAAAGAGTATGTGGGCGTCGAAGCTACCCGCCTATCTGCTGCGGAAATGGAGGCAGGCCAGGCAAAGTGGATTTGTGCCTATCTAGAGATCGAGCCGGACGGTATTGAAGATGGTCACGGCGGTGAGCCTGTCATTTATGACAATAAAGTTGTCGGATCGACGGCATCGGTCGCCTTTGGGCACACCATCGGTAAAATCCTCGCCTTTGCCTACGTCAGGCCTCATGTGAACGTTCCGGGTACTGAAGTTGAGATCGTTGTCGCTGGGAAGCCGAGAAAGGGTCGCATTTTGGGAGAGGCGGCCTACGACCCAATGTCAAAATTACCGCGGACAGACAAAGTCATGGAAGCGGCGGAATGACGATACCCGATACGATGAAGGCAATGGTGACGATGGGTCACGGCGGACTCGATCAGATGGTCTGGCACGACAACTGGCCCTGTCCTGAACCGGCCGTTGGCGAGGTTCTTGTTCAGGTTAAGGCCTGTGGATTAAACAATACCGACGTGAATACGCGTTCCGGATGGTATTCGAAAAGCGTTACCGACCGTACGACGGGCGACGCGTTTGAAGACGTTAACGATGAAGATCCGACCTGGGGCGGCGCACCAATAACGTTTCCGAGAATTCAAGGCGCTGATGTATGCGGCGTGATTGCTGCGGTTGGCGAAGGCGTCGACGCCTCGCGCATCGGAGAGCGAATTATCACCGACAACTGGCTTCGTGATCCGAGTGACCCGGAAAACAAGGATAAAACAGGCTATTATGGTTCCGAGCGTGACGGGGGGTTTGCAGAGTACACTACCCTACCTGCGACGAATGC
>CAYPVG010000147.1:0-5158 GCA_964414085.1 uncultured Boseongicola sp.
GCCGATCCCGTCCGAATTCACGGCAACGCCGCCCCAATCCGCCTGCGCGGGGAGCGTCGTGGCCAGTGCCATCGGCACGGCGGCTATGAGGGCCGCACGGATCATTACTTGGGACGCTTGGCGCCGTACTTCGAGCGGCGCTGCTTGCGGTCTTTGACGCCCTGCGTGTCGAGAACACCGCGCAGGATATGATAACGGACACCCGGAAGGTCTTTCACACGGCCACCACGGATCAGGACCACCGAGTGCTCCTGAAGGTTGTGGCTTTCGCCCGGGATGTAGCTGATCACCTCGAATCCATTGGTCAGACGCACTTTGGCGACCTTCCGCATGGCCGAGTTCGGCTTCTTCGGCGTCGTAGTATAGACACGGGTGCAGACACCACGCTTCTGAGGGCAACCCTCAAGGTGGAGCGACTTAGAGCGTTTTACTTTCGGCTGACGCGGCTTGCGGATCAGCTGTTGGATCGTGGGCATTGGGCTTCGTTTCCCCGTGTTGCAACACTTGTCTGTTTCGACCCGCGCGTATCGCGGACCATCTAAAATATGGGGCGCGCGCACCCCGGTTCTTCGGCGCATCATCGTGCGTCCACGACAACGCAAGCTACCGCAGCGCTCCCTAACTTCGGGGGCACGCGGTGGGTATCCAGAGGATCGGAACCATCAGGTCCGGATCGTGACCACTTACATCTGTTAAAGCCGGCTCGGGCGATCAACCCGACTGGCCAAGTGCGCGCCGTATAGACAGAGTCGCGAGACCTGTCAACAGCACCAAACGCCCTTATCGCACCCTGAGTGCTTTGGGTGTCGCCCGGGCCGATTTTCGCTCGCGCCACAGGGTGTAAAGTCCTGTCGCGACGACGATTGCCGCTCCAAGTTGCGTCACAGCGTCTGGCCACTCTCCGAACACCAAGAGCCCCAATATCAAGGCCGCCAGCAAGGACGAATATCTGAACGGCGCGACAACGCCGATATCACCAACCCGCATCGCCATGACAGAGAACAAGTAGCCCCCGATAATTGCGAAGATCGCACCCGTAATCAGGAAGTAATCCCGACCTTCAAAGGGTTGCCACTCGGTGAATGCCGCGCCGACTGAAGCAAAGGCCAGCACACCCACGACGGCTGCCAGGGCCACCGTCAATGATGGCACGTCTGCACTCAATTTCCGAGCCGCAAGGTCGCGGACCGTCACACAGGCAACGGCTAATAGAGCGTAAATCGAATACACCGAAAAGACGTCACCCGTCGGACGCACAATTAGCATCACACCAACAAACCCGATGCCAATGGCCAGAAATCTCCGCCACCCTACCTGCTCGCCCAGAAACAGGGCCGCTCCAAGCGCTACGGTCAACGGCAGCGCCTGAAGGATCGCCGTGACATCCGCAATGGGCATATTGAACAAGGCATTCAGAAAGAAATACGCCGCGCCCATTTCTGACAGTGACCTGATGGCCACCAGCCCTTTGTCCCGCTTCGACATCTCAAATCGAAGAGCGCCGGCCCGCCACGCCATGGCAGCAATCAGGATAGTGACCGCCGCACTTCGAATGAACAGAAGCTGGAAGAACGGTAAATGGTCCGACAGCACTTTCATGAACGCATCGTTGACAGTGAACGCCGTCATGGCTCCCGTCATAAAGAGCGCGCCGCGGATATTGTCTGTAGCCACCATATCGCTGGCATAGATCGAACTGGATGCGACAGCCATAGCGAAACGACTTTTCCGTGACAGACCCACCTGTCGGTGAAATAATCTAAAGCGGAAAGAAATGACCATAGTTGTAAAGTGATGACTGATTTTCACGTATCCATCTTTGGCGGCGGATCGGTCGGTCTCTGTCTGGCCGCAAATTTTGCAATCGCCGGTGCGAAGGTATCTTTACTCGTTCGCAAGGCCTCACTTGCTTCTCTGGAGGGTCAGTCCGTAAATGTCTCCGGCATGTTGGGCGAGCACCGGACGGATCCGGGACAAATCACCTTTTGCGACGCCGCCGCTCCCTCCGACGAGGTTATAACGAGTGACATGCTCGTTCTGACCACAAAAGCGTACGACGTGGCCACGGCGCTTGAACCTTTCGCGAGTGCTCCGTCTTGTCCCCCGGTTCTGCTTTTGCAGAACGGCATGGGCAGTGCAGAAATCGCCCGCAAAACACTCGGAGAAAAGGTGCCGATCTTTTCCTCGGCCATGATGATCGGCATGGAGCGCAAAAGCCCCAACAGTGTCCACATTGCAGCGCAAGCCAGCCCGATCCAATGCGGTCCCTTACTGGGAGACGACCCTGCGCCACTGCAACGTCTCATAAGTTGTGCAGAACAGGGATTCGTTCCCATGACAGTCGATCCGAAAATTCGCGAGACTATCGCTTTCAAGCTCCTGTTCAACTGCTGCATGAACCCAACCGGTGCCATGACTGGCCAAACCTATGGTGAGCTTCTGGCCGACCCCAACTCTCGCGCCGTAATCATGGACCTTGCCGACGAAGCACTTGCAGCATTCGCCGCTGCGTTTGACTATCGTCCAGCAACCTCAGGCCAGCATTACGTCGACGACATTCTCACGCCAATTGTCGTGCCACGCGGAGAAGGACATCGTTCTTCCATGCTTCAAGACCTTCAGTCGGGTCGGAAAACCGAGATCGACTTCTTGAACGGAGCCATAATTGATCTGAGTGAGCAGAACGGACTCGATGCCGTTCGCCACAGGATGCTCACACAACTCATCAAGGCGAGCGAGTAAATCAGACTGTATCGCCACGAGGAAAAAAGGCAGTCAAACACGATTTTCGTCACAAAATCACCGTTTACAAAAGGTTAATGGCTGATGAAATGGATGAAAATCACGCATCAATGCCGTTCGGGCTCGCCCCCGCAACTTTGCGGCTCCTGACTGCACTGGCCTGTATCGGTATGCTTGCTGCCGTGTTTTTCTCAGTCTTTGGCGTGCAATCTCTGCCAGGGATGCATGGAACGTCTGCGGGCGACTTCGACATCTTCTACACCGTCGCTCAACTTGCCCAGCAAGGACGTATTGAGGATGCATACAACGTCGAAACACTGGTAGCCGCACAGGCCGAAATGGGAAGAGAAGTTCACCGCATGACGTGGACGTATCCTCCCCCCTTCGATCTTCTCTTGATGCCGCTTGCCTATGTTTCGCAGACGGCTGCCTATCTGATCTTCAGCCTTTTGAGCCTCGGTGCGTTACTGTTCGGCATTCGCAAACTGAGCGGAGCCTATTTTGGACCAGTCCTCCTGGCCAGCCTCCCCGCAATCTTAGTCTCACTGCGTACAGGCCAGAACGGCACGCTCACTGCGGCCCTTATCGCGCTTGGGTGTGTCTTTGTGCTGCACAACAGACAAAAGATGGCCGGCGTCGCGTTCGGTGCTCTCATCATTAAGCCACATCTTGGGGTTGGCGTGGGTCTTTGGTGCCTGTTTCGATGGCAGCCGGTCATCGTGGCCGCTGCAGTCTTCACCGCACTTCTCTTCTCGGTCGTGTCTATCGCCGTTCTCGGGCCGAGCGCCTGGGAAGTCTTTCTGACGTCTGCGACCGACACCGGCGACCGCCTCGGCGGCGCCGAATACCCTGCCTTTAGAATGGGCTCGCTCTTCGCGACCCTGGCAAGCCTCGGGATATCGCCGTCCACGGCGCTCCTCGCGCATGCGTCTGCGACTATCGCCGCCCTTGCAGGACTGGCGCTTGCCGCCAAAGCTCTGGAACCGCGAGTAGGACTAGCGTCGGCAATTCTACTTACGCCGCTGTTTTCGCCCTACATTTACGATTACGATCTCGCGCTTTTCGCGCCGGCAATGGCGTTGCTTCTTCCAGAGCTTGACAGATTGGGTCGACGAGGCTTCGTACTACCCATTATCGTCCTTGTCTGGATCGCTGGCGGCACGGGATTTGCGCAAAACATGCGCGGTGCGGCCGTTGGCGCCGTCGACGGTGTGACGCTGGCAGGTTTCGCAACTGTTGCTCTTGCCGGCCTCGTCCTGGCGATTGGCCTCTTATCGGGCCGCCGAGATCAGCCTTCCAGCGCGTCGATCATGCCGACCCGAGTTGCGTGACGTCCGCCTTCAAACTCGGCATCCAAAAACGCATCCACGATTTCTAGTGCGAGCCCCTCGCCAACGACCCGTGCGCCGATAGAGAGCATATTCGCGTTGTTGTGCTGGCGGATCATGGCCGCTGAAAATGTGTCACTACATACACCACAACGGATGCCTTTGACCTTATTCGCGGCCATCATGATGCCCTGACCTGTGCCACACAAAATGATGCCGAGATCACAGTCGCCCGAAGCAACGTGTTCGGCAGCGGCGGCTCCATGCTGAGGGTAGTGCGTGCTCTCTGTCGTGGTTGGACCAATATCCACGACGTCCCACCCCTTCTCGGCGACGTGCGCCGCGATTGCAGCGCGAAGCTCAATCGCTGCGTGGTCACTGGAAAGCACAACTTTTTTCGCGGCCATCTGAAACATCCCTTGCTGGCATTAGTCTTTCAGAAGCCCTTACCGCGCCCTTTCGATCTTGTCCTCCAGAAAGAACAAACAAAACAAAAAAGCCCCACCGAAGCGGGGCCTTTTCAGTGATTTTCAATCGCCTTAGTCGCGGCTTTCCGGTGTCTCCATCAGATCGGCGTCAATCTCGACAGCCTCGCCAATATCTTCCATCGGTGCAGCCAGCGCGGCAGCAGCTTCCGCCTCGGCGCGCGCTTCCTGAATTACTTTCAGGTCACGCTCAGCTGCAATACGGCGCACTTTCTGCGTTGCACCACCGGTACCAGCCGGGATCAGACGGCCCACGATGACGTTCTCTTTAAGGCCAACCAGTGTGTCACGCTTACCTTGGACAGATGCCTCGGTAAGAACACGCGTGGTCTCCTGGAACGACGCCGCAGAGATCAATGAACGCGTCTGGAGCGACGCCTTGGTGATCCCCAGAAGGATCGGCTCACCCTGTGCCAGTCGACGACCTTCAGCCGCTGCCTTTTCGTTGGCCAGATCGAACTCAGCCTTATCGACATGTTCACCCTTGAGAAGTGTGGTCTCCCCGCTATCGAGGATCTCCCACTTCTGGAGCATCTGACGCACGATGACTTCGATGTGCTTGTCGTTAATCTTAACACCCTGAAGGCGATAAACGTCCTGCAC
>CAYPVG010000148.1:0-15247 GCA_964414085.1 uncultured Boseongicola sp.
AATAGCAAAGTGCCCCGGGCTACATCCGATTCAGTTGCTGCGATAGATAGGATGGCGCCAAGAATTGGCCCGATACATGGCGTCCATCCGAAAGCAAAAGCCAACCCCAGAATATATGCTCCAAAAGCCGACCCCCCGCGATCACCCGCCTCCATGCGCATCTCACGATCCATAAACCCAATGCGGAAAATACCAACAAAATGGGCTCCAAAGATCATAATAACCACGCCTGCCGCGTAGACGAACCAATCCTGGTTGGTCAGGAAGAACCGCCCAAATGCCGAGGCCGTGAACCCCAAGATCATGAAGACGGTTGAAAGGCCCAGGACAAAGAACAAGGCTGACGAAACCGCGCGCCGCCGTACGGCGCTCTGGCCTTCTTGCATGTCCGAGACGCTGATACCGCCCATGTACGCGAGATAAGGAGGGACAATAGGCAAGACGCAGGGGCTCAGAAACGACAAGACACCCGCCATAAGCGCGATGGTCATCGCCGGCAAAAGCGACGCATCAAACAGGTCAAATCCGAACATTTCGTCCCCTTCTTGGCCAGTTATGTATCGCGTCGGATGCTCAAGGTCACGACACAAGCGCTCAAATCTATGTGGACAAACTGTAACATCCCGAATAGCGACGGCGATATGGAGCCCACTCAATCACTCGATGCCACAGGCCTACTTTGTCCGCTTCCCGTGCTGAAAGCAGCCAAACGCCTGCGTTCGATGGCATCCGGCGAAGTCCTCGAGGTGTTGGCTGACGACCCCGCAGCTGTGGTCGATGTCCCGCATTTTTGCAATGAACAAGGTCATAAATTGCTGAACGCCACCGAGGACGGTGGCGTTCAAAAGTACATCATCAAGCGCAAGTAGGTCAGGACCGACCGACGGACCACCACCCGCGACGGCGCGGCCTATCTGACTTCTCTTCCGCACCTGCTGTTTCGACTGCCATTGCCGGCTCTGGTGCGGCTGTCTCTGCAACCTCGGGAGCAGGCACAGGCTCTGGCGTCGATGGCGCTTCGGCAACCACTGTCTCACTCGCTGGAGCAGCCTCTGCATCTGCGGCCACTGCTTGCGCCTCCGTCTCCGATTTCTTCTTACGCGGAGCACGTTTGCGTTTAGGCTTAGCTGGTTTTTCCTCGGCGGCGGCTTCAGACTCTTCGGGCGCCGGTTCGTCTTTCACTTCAGCTTCGCTAACCTGCGCAGCCTGTTCCTGATCGGTCTCCGAGATTTCTGGCTCGGCCGCCTTCTTGCGACGTGATCTGGAGCGCGTTTTCTTCGGCTTCGGTTCCTCAGAAGCCTCCGCAGCGACCTCCTCAGAAGGAGCATCACTTGCAGCCTCTTCAGCTGGGGATTCGTCGCCCTGTTGCGCGGAGTCTGCGTTCGCCTCTTCTCCGTCGCGGTTGCCACCACGACGACGCCGACGACGACGGCGGCGTTTCTTCGGCTTGTTCGCTCCGTCTTCGTCTGTTGGTGTTTCTACCTCTTCTGCAGCGGCTTCGGATGCCATGTCTTCTTCGATTTCCGCCATCAAGGCAGCGTCGACAGAGACAACGGGTTGCGACGTATCAATGACCCGGGTCGCGGTCTTGAACTTCTCAATCGCAAAGTCCGGCGAGATGAGGAACGGATCCGCTTCCATCCGCACCGCCATACCGTAGCGGGCTTCGATTTGCGCGATGTGTTCGCGCTTGTGGTTCATCAGGAAGTTGATGATCGCAACAGGTGCTTTCACCAATGCCTCGCGCGACCGCTTACGAACACCTTCTTCTTCGAGCTGACGCAAGATAGTCAGGCCAAGGCTGTCGTCAGAGCGAATGAGCCCCGTGCCGTGGCAGGACGGGCAGCCCTGTGTGGAGGCTTCCAACATGCCCGGACGCAAGCGCTGGCGCGACATCTCCAAAAGTCCAAAACCGGAGATCCGACCGACCTGAATGCGCGCACGATCTGTCTTCAGCTTCTCCTTGAAGCGCTTCTCGACAGCCGAATTGTTCCGGCGCTCTTCCATGTCGATGAAGTCGATCACAATAAGGCCCGCAAGGTCACGCAGTCGCAACTGACGCGCCACCTCTTCCGCTGCTTCAAGGTTGGTTTTGAGCGCAGTTTCCTCGATCGAATTTTCTTTGGTCGCCTTGCCAGAGTTCACATCAATCGCGACAAGCGCCTCAGTCACTCCGATAACGATATAACCGCCCGACTTTAGTTGGACCGTCGGATTGAACATACCTGCGAGATAGCTTTCGACCTGATAGCGCGCAAAGAGCGGCATCGGATCCGCATAGAGCTTCACGTTTTTCGCATGGCTCGGCATGATCATTTTCATGAACTCTTTTGCCGTGCGGTAGCCGTTCTCGCCTTCAACAAGCACTTCGTCGATCTCGCGGCTGTAAAGATCGCGGATCGAGCGCTTGATGAGGTTGCCTTCCTCATAAATCTGCGATGGCGCGATGGATTTCAGCGTCAGTTCGCGGATCTGCTCCCACATGCGTTGCAGGTATTCGTAGTCGCGTTTGATCTCGGTTTTGGTGCGCTTGGCTCCGGCAGTCCGAATGATCAGGCCTGCACCCTTCGGCACGTCGATTTCGTTTGCGATCTCTTTGAGCTTCTTGCGGTCTGAGGCTTGGGTGATCTTCCGTGATATACCCCCGCCCCGCGCCGTGTTTGGCATAAGCACACAGTAGCGACCAGCAAGGCTCAGATAGGTTGTCAGTGCAGCGCCCTTGTTGCCACGCTCTTCCTTGACCACCTGCACCAGAAGGATCTGGCGAACTTTGATGACTTCCTGGATCTTATAACGGCGTGGTCGCGTTTTCCGCGGCGGGCGGATCTCTTCCTGAGTGTCGTCATCAGCCACCGACTCAATTGAAGAATCCGTCTCTGTGGCATGATCCATTGCCGAATAAGGGGTCTCCTCGTCGCTATCGTCTTCGACGAGCGGCGACGCGTCATCGGCGCCATCGTCCAGATCGACAACATCCATCCCAGGGATGGCCTTTTCGGCAGGTGCGTCTTCGCTCTGCGCCTCGGCCACGGGCTCATCCTGTGCGGAGTCTTCAGCCGCTTCGACCTCGACAGGGGTGTCGGCCGCAGTTGGCGTGTCCTCTTCGACCAATGCTTCCGTGACGGCTTCTTCTGTTGGTGCGGCGTCTGGTGTCGCTTCGGACGCTTCACCCTCTGGAGCACCTTCGTTCGCCTCGGAGGCGTCATCGGCGACGGCTTCCGCCGTTACCGTTTCATCTTTGTTTTCGACCTCAGCGGCTTTGGACCGGCTGCGTCCGCCACGCGAGCGACGTTTCTTAGGCTTGTCTTCCTCTGCCGCCTCGGCTTCAGCATAAGCGATCTCTTCAGCGAGGAGCGCTTCGCGATCCGCAACAGGGATCTGATAGTAGTCCGGGTGGATTTCCGAAAACGCCAAGAACCCGTGACGGTTCCCGCCGTAGTCGACAAACGCCGCCTGAAGCGAAGGTTCAACCCGGGTTATTTTTGCGAGGTAGATATTCCCGGCGAGCTGCCGTTTGTTTTCGGACTCAAAGTCGAACTCCTCGACCTTGTTTCCGTCGACCACCACAACGCGAGTCTCTTCCGCGTGGGTGGCATCGATAAGCATTTTCTTTGACATGTTGACTTTCCGCGCATGTCAGCAGCCCTCCAACCTGAAGGCAAAAGACGTGCAGATATGCGACTGATAGTGGCGACAGGACGAGGAACGGCCTAAAAGGCCCGACCATTTTTGGATCGGGGACATGCTCTGTGATGCCCTCGCGCGCGTCATCGCGGTTCTTCTCCGACGCCTTTTCGAGGCGCCCGTTCATGGCCCGGCGCGCAAACAGGCGCATCTCGGGCAATTCGGTTAGCGACCAATTGGTCGAAATGCCGGGCCAGACTGCTTTTTACAAAACAAAGCTAACTGTCTGGAACAGCGAAACTTTATGCAAAGACGTCAAACGAAAAGGAAATTTCGGATCTCTGCAAGGCCACCATATCGGTGAAACGGCACGAAATTCAATCCCGAAGTTGAATATGTCCAAATCTCAGAGGTAATCTGAGCGTTGCAATCCGTATTTGGCCATCTTCTCGTTCAGCGTTCGTCGCGGCAGGCAAAGCTCGTCCATGACATTGACAATCGAACCACGGTGCCGACGCATGGTGTTGTCGATCAACACGCGCTCGAACGCTTCCACGTACTCTTTGAGCGGCTTACCTTCGGTGGTGACGTTCATGTCGGTTTCTTCGCTGTCAGCCATCAGCAAGGACGCAATCGTTCCGGAGCCGCGACGCGACTGCAAGACAGCACGTTCTGCTATATTGACCAACTGGCGTATGTTCCCCGGCCAAGGAGCCTGCAACAGCTGAGCAGCTTCTTGAGCACTGACTTCCGGAGCATCGCAGCCGTACTCTTCCGCGAATTGATCCGAGAAACGCTGGAAGAGCAAAAGAATGTCTTCACCACGTTGGCGAAGCGGAGGAAGAGTGATCTTCATCGCCGCGAGCCGGTAGTACAGATCAGGGCGTAACGCGTCTTCGCAAGTCCGTCCTGCTTCCTGCAAGTTGCAGATCGCGACAATACGGGTCTCCGCAGGCGTCCCCTGCTCGTTCATCCAGGTCAGCAAACGCGCTTGCAGCCGCTCGGGAAGCGCTTCGATGTCCTCGAGGACAAGTGTTCCGCCTCGCGCTTCTTCGAGCAAAGGCAAGCGCTCGTCGTTATCGTTTGGCCCGAAAAGACGCGCCCCCAAAGCTTCTTCTTCATGCGCCGCGCAAGAGAATAGAACGAACTTCTTGCCTGCCTTCGCGCCAACCGCGTGGAGCGCATGGGCGACAAGCGTTTTGCCCGTCCCAGTTTCGCCGTCGATCAGCACATGGCCATCAGCCTGACCTAAATCAAGGATGTCCTCACGGAGGCGCTCCATAACCGGGGACGCACCGATAAGTTTTTTGATGATCCCGGAACCATCAGACAGCTCTCGGCGCAACGCACGATTGTCGAGCGTCAGGCGGCGGGCATTCGTCGCTTTTTTGGCAAGCTCTGTCATCTTGTCCGGGTTGAACGGCTTTTCCAGGAAGTCGAACGCACCAACGCGCATAGCTTCAACCGCCATCGGGACATCGCCGTGGCCGGTGATCATAATCACCGGGAGTGCGGAATCGACGCCCATTAAACGCTTCAGGAACGCCATCCCGTCCATGCCGGGCATTTTGATGTCGCTGACAACCACTCCGGGATACTCAGGCCCAAGATTTTTCAGAGCGTCTTCCGCACTTGGGAAAGTCTCGGTGTCGAAACCAGAAAGTGCCAGCCACTGACTGATGGACTGCCGCATGTCCTGCTCGTCGTCGACAATCGCAATTTTCATAGCCTGAGCCATAGTCGTTTCCTCGGTCTATTCGGCTGCCTGCCCTGCTGCCGCACTGGATAGCGGGAGGCTGATCTCAAAGACAGCGCCGCCCGACTTCCCGTTCTTTGCCGTTAATCGGCCTCCTAGGTCGTTCACGATCCCAGAGGAAATGGCAAGACCAAGGCCTACACCATCGCCCGGAGCTTTCGTCGTGTAGAACGGCTCAAATAGGCTCTCGAGGTCATCAATTCCAACCCCATTGTCACGAACTGTGATCAGCACTTCTTCTGAAACCGAAACGATCAAAGTGACTTCTGGGTCCGTGACACCCTTTGTCGCGTCGAGCGCATTGCGAAGGAGATTGATCAGCACCTGTTCCAAGCGAATACGATCCGCATCCACATAGACAGGCTCGCGAGGCAACGACGAGTTGATCGCCATTACACGCTGTCGCAATTGCGGCTCCATAATTGAAAGGGCACTGGACACAGATTCCCTTACATCAATGGTCTCAAAGGCGTCTCCGCCCTTGCGTGCATAAGACTTTAGTTGCCGCGTAATAGCGCCCATCCGCTCGATAAGGTCGTCAATTCTCTGGAAAGAGGAAAGTGCTTCGTCAGCGCGTCTGCGCTGCAGCAAAAGCTTTGCGCCTGCTAAGTAAGTTTTCATAGCAGCGAGCGGCTGGTTAAGCTCGTGACTAACAGCTGCCGACATCTCGCCTAGGATCGCGAGTTTGGACGACTGTTGGATGGTTTGTTCGGCCACCTGAAGGTTGCGTTCCGCCCTTTCACGCTCGGCGATTTCTCGCTGCAGTGCTGCGTTCAACTGGCGAAGCTCTGCCGACTCCCTCTCAGAGAACACCAAACGAGACGCTGCTTTTCGGCTTGCAAAATAGAATCCCACGGCCAGCAATATTGCGAATGCCATGATCTCGAGGGCAATAAAGGCATTCACACGCTCACGCACACCAGCATACGTGGTGAAGCTCGCCATTCTCCAGCCTTGGAAGCCAACACGCGTTTCTTGACGCATGACCGGTTGGCCTTCAACGTAAGCATCGATTGGCAAAACAGACCAATCTGCTGTTGCGCGAATTGCACGTTGGATCGCCGTAGGTGCCGAGCGTAGTTCGAGTGCTTCAGCCTCGCTCAAGCCACGCCATCTGGCCTCGGTCGACAGCAAAATTTGGCCTTCACTGTCCGTCACGATAACAGCGTCGGTGAAGCCCGCCCAAGCAGTTTCGAATTTCTGCAAATTGAGCTCGACAACGATAACCCCGATCGTATCTCGGCCACTCTCTATCTTCCGCGAGTAAGAAAACACTCGCACGCCGTTGTCGCCCATACTTGTTGTGAAAACAGTGTCATCAGAGCGGAGCGCTTCGACGAAGTAAGGCTCTGAGCGATGTTGAGAACCAAGCACCTGCCGATCAGAGACGGCGACCGCGCGCCCAGAAGCGTCGAGCAGGGTTAGCCCGCCTGCGCCAATCTCATCGCGATATGAAATTAGTCTTTGGGATGATTGAGAGTAATCGCTGGAATTCAACGCGCCGATCAGGGTCTGATCTCGCGCCAAAAGCTGTGGAACAATCTGGTTACGCTGCAACTCACTCAGAATATTTCCTGAATAGAGAGCCAGGCGAACTTCCGCTCGATTTCGCGTGCTGTCAGTAAAGCGCTCCGTCAGCAGCTGGTTCGTAACCCAAACAACCGCAACCGCCGTCGAGATGACAATGATCATCATGACGCGCAAGGGCCATGGCGAGCCTGCAAATTGAACTTTGCCTTTGCGAGGAGCTTTGCTCATTGCCTTAAATCTAAGGCTTCGCTGCTAACCACTCAAGCCGCGACGACGGCTTCAGTAAGTGAGCGGAACAAATTCGCACCATCGTTACCGCCAAGAGCAGGATCCGCTGCACGTTCGGGATGCGGCATCAATCCGAGAACACGGCGGTTTTCCGAGAGGATGCCAGCAATTCCGTCAATTGATCCGTTGATGTCTTCCGCGTACCTGAACGCGACGCGGTCCTCGGACTTTAGTTCGGCCAAGGTATCATCGGATGCCAGATAATTACCGTCGTGATGAGCGACCGGGTACATGACGCTTGCGCCCCGTCCATAGCCGTTCGTGAATACACTGTTCGTGGTTTCGACCGAAAGCCCAACCGGCTTGCAGACGAATTTGAGGCCAGCATTTCTTACCAAAGCGCCAGGCAGCAAACCGGTTTCCAATAGAACCTGGAAGCCATTACAAATTCCAATCGCAAAGCCGCCTCGTTCGACATGAGATTTTAAGGCCGACGTGATCGGAGAGCGGGCAGCAATTGCCCCACATCTGAGGTAATCGCCAAACGAAAAACCGCCCGGAATTCCGACGACATCAACGCCCTGCGGAAGAGATGTGTCTTTGTGCCAGACCATTTCGACCTCGCAGCCTGCCTGCTGAAATGCCACGGCGAGGTCTCGGTCACAGTTTGATCCGGGGAAAACTAGAACGGCGGCTTTCATAAACGAGGTCCTCAGTTCAAAAAGTCGGTAATGACGGCAACACCGGGTGGTGTGGGTCCATTAAAGGCGGCAAGTTCGGCGCTGGTGTCGGACAAACCCACGGTGCGAGCAATGATCGGCGACAAGTCAACTGCGCCTCCGTCAATCAGTGAAAGCAGCGAAGGATAGCGCCACGACGGCATGCCACGTGTGCCAAAAATCGCAAGGTTCCCCATATAGACGGAGTTCATGCTGATTTCCTGCACGGCATGCGGGCCCACCGGCAATCCGACCTGAACGTGCCGTCCTAGTGGGCGCAAGCAGGCCAAAGACGCGGCCACGGTCGTTGAGAAGCCCAAGGCCTCAATCGACACATGCGCCCCACCGCCAGTGATTTCTTTGATTTGTTCAGCGCTGTCGCCATTGGCTGCGTTCACGGCAAAATCCGCGCCAAGCGTCAGGGCGTGGTCCAGCTTTTCTTGCACAATGTCTGTCACGATAACGCGTGCGCCTATGGCGCGGCCCAAAAGCATAGCAGCCAAGCCGATGCCGCCCGTCCCGTGAACGGCAAGCCATTCACCGGGTTGTACGGCGGCGCGGTCTGTCAGCGCGTGCCAAGCGGTGGTCACACGGCAACCAAGCGCCGCTGCTAATGCCGGGTCCATTCCTTCAGGCAGGCGGGCAAGATTGTGGTCGCGAGGAACAGCAACGTATTCAGCAAAGGCCCCCGGTTCGACAAATCCTGGCAAACGGGCGTCGAGACACGTGTTCGAAACACCTGATCTGCATTGAGGGCATGAGCCGCAGGACAAAATGAACGGCGCGATCAACTTGTCTCCCACCGCGTAAGTGGCTTGAGGTCCTACTTCGATGACTTCACCGCAATACTCGTGACCACCGATTTGACCCGGCTTCACCCTTGGATGCTCTCCAACCCACCCATGCCAATCAGAGCGGCATACGCCACAGGCGAGTACTTTCAATACAACGCCGTCCTCCGGGCATTCCGGGGTCGCGACATCTTCAATGGATAGGTCTTCGTTGTATGCTCTGAGAACGGCCGCGCGCATCAGACAAGCTCGACCGAGTAACTTTCGATGACCGTGTTGGCCAGAAGCGCCTCGCACATTTTTCCGACTTCTGCCTCGGCAGCTGCTGCATCTTCCGTGGCAAGATCGAGTTCAATGACTTTCCCCTGGCGGACACCATTTACGCCGTCGAAGCCAATTGTTCCAAGCGCGTGCCGAATGGCTTCTCCTTGGGGATCGAGGACACCATTCTTTAGCATAATATGAACGCGCGCCTTCATCTGGATCCCCTTCCAATTCAGCCTGACTGCCGTTGCTTGCTCTATCGCGGATTCGGACGGATTTGTCCAACCCACAGGACGCATCCTGTGGGGAAAACTTCCACTTTGGTCTGGCCCGTTAGTTGATAAGGGTCGGCTTTGAGGCGTGAGTGACGTTTGAAGGCAGAACACCCAGTCGACGCGCCACTTCTGTATACGCATCAGCGAGGTCGCCAAGATCGCGGCGGAACACGTCTTTGTCGAGTTTTTGGCCGGTCTCAATATCCCATAGGCGGCAGCTATCAGGGCTGATTTCATCGGCAATCACAAGACGCTGGAATTCACCTTCCCAGATGCGACCAATCTCAATCTTGAAGTCGACGAGCTTAATGCCCACGGCCAACATACACCCGGACAGGAAGTCGTTCACGCGCAGAGCAAGCGCGATCATGTCATCAAGGTCCTGCTGGCTGGCCCAACCGAAAGCAAGGATATGTTCTTCTGCAACCAGCGGGTCACCAAGTGAGTCGTCCTTCAAGCAGAACTCAATGATTGGACGCGGCAATTGGGTGCCCTCTTCCAGTCCCAGTCGCTGTGACATGGTACCGGCGGCATAGTTGCGAACGATGACTTCCAGCGGGATGATCTCAACAGAGCGGATCAGCTGCTCGCGCATGTTCAGACGCTTGATGAAATGCGTCGGCACGCCGATCTGGATTAGGCCCTTCATAAAGAACTCGGACAGGCGGTTGTTTAGAACGCCTTTACCGTCAATGACGTCCTTCTTCTGCGCATTGAACGCCGTCGCATCGTCTTTGAAGTACTGCACCAGCGTTCCTGGCTCAGGGCCTTCATAGAGGATCTTGGCTTTGCCTTCGTAGATCTTCTTGCGCCGTGCCATGTCAACGTTCCTTGGAATCATGTGTATGGGCGAAAAAAGCCCAACTTTCGCGCCGCTATATGGCAGATGCGACCTTGCGGCAAGCTTAGCCCTCTTGTGAACAGTCGACGCCAAGGGCATATCTCATCTAGAAACCTTTGTTCCGATGCGGGAGGACCCTCGATGTCTACGTTCGACGATCGCGAAAGCGCCTTTGAAAACAAATATGCCCATGACGCTGAAATGCAGTTCAAAGCCGAGGCGAGACGCAACAAGCTTCTGGGGCTCTGGGCGGCCGAGCTTCTAGGCAAGTCCGGGGACGAAGCTTCTGAATACGCAACAGAAGTTGTGAAATCCGACTTTGAAGAAGCCGGAGATGAAGACGTCTATCGCAAGGTCTCTGGAGACCTCGGAGATCGTGCGACAGAGGCCGAAATTCGCACGAAAATGGCTGACCTAATGGCTGTCGCCAAAGGTCAGATTATGGACGAGGCCTAAGGTCCTAAACACTCCTCCATGTCATGCAAAACGTGCAATGCTGCTTTGCAGCATTGCAACTTGTCTAGCGCTAACATCTGCGTAAATCTCCTTCTGTAAGCGCTAACCCGTCATGAAGGAGATTAGACATGACATCGCTTTTTGAGACACTCCGTGATCGCGCCGTAAAACGCGCGCGCTACAACGAAACAGTTGCCGAGCTAAAGGCTACGACGCTGAATACGCAACTCGACCTGGATATTTATTCAGGCGACATCCCAAGTATCGCGCACAAAGCGGTTTACGGACGCTAAGAGCCGATACGGGAAATCCTTTTTAAAGGGCAGGCATAGGCCTGCCCTTTTGCATTCTTAACCCTACAAAACTTATGCAATTTCCGCATATCGGCATTCGAAAAAGTTCCGTTGTTCGCCTGCCATTTCGACCCCATATCCCGGGCAACCCAAACGACAGAACTTAATGGACGACCAAAATGACAAGCCTCTTTCAAGACATCAAAAAACGCCGCCTCTACAACCAAACTGTCCGCGAAATTTCGACACTTCCGATCGACGTGGCTTTGGACCTTGGTATCTATCGCGGGGACGCTCATGAACTGGCGTCACGTGCTGTTTACGGCAAGTAAGTTCTTAGTGCGAATTGTTGCGCTGCACCCGTTGCAACAGCGCGGTTTCAACGGCTGGCGTCACAAATCTTGACACGTCACCGCCAAGCCGGGCGATTTCTTTGACCAGCTTCGAAGCGATCGCCTGGTGTTTGGCTTCGGCCATCAGAAACACTGTCTCGATGCTCGAATCAAGAACGCGGTTCATGCCGACCATTTGATACTCATACTCGAAGTCCGCAACAGCCCGCAGGCCGCGAATAATGACGCTTGCGCCAACGTCGTGGGCGCAGTCGATCAAGAGGTTCCCGAAAGGATGCGCAACGATTTCAACGCCACGCTCGGTGGCAATCGATTTGCATTCCTCCTCGATCATTGCCACGCGCTCGTCTAGCGAGAACATTGGTGATTTGTCACGGTTAATCGCCACGCCGATTACGAGACGATCGACCAAATGCGTGGCACGCTGGATGATATCCATATGCCCCAAAGTGACCGGGTCGAACGTGCCGGGATACAATCCAATTCGCATGACGATTTCAGGCCTTCCTTTGGTCTTTCCACTGAACTGCGTGGCACGATAAGCCTGTCAGATCAAGCCTTTAGCCTCAAAAGCCCTTGATCATACCTTCCAGAGCATCTTTTTCCATGGAAAGCTCGGACAAGCGCGCTTTTACGACGTCGCCGATAGAGACGAGGCCGACCATGCGCTCCCCTTCAAGAACTGGCATATGGCGAAATCGTCCATCGGTCATCTTCTGGAGGACTTGATCCGTGGTTTCGTCCAAACTGGTGCCAATAAGGTTGCGGGTCATCAGATCGGATACGGCCTCTGACAAACAACCAGATCCTCTGCGCCCAAGTTCACGGACAATGTCGCGCTCAGATACAATGCCTTCGGGGATATCATTGCCAGACGACACAATGACGGCACCGATCTTCTTTTCCGATAAGAGTTGCGCGGCGTCCTGGACCGTGGTGTCGGCACCGATTGTCACGACGTCGGCTCCACCTTTCATGGCAAGTATCTGACGAACAAGCATCTATTCCTCCCATTTTCACAGCTCTGTGATCAGGGTCACACCCGCTTTGCCACCTGTCAAGTCTTCGCCTCGAGACCTGCGATTTCGGAACGGATTCCTTTGACCAAGGCTTCCGCCACACGATTGAGCCGCTCAACACGCGCATCATCTTCGTGGCGGAGCAAGAAAAAGCTTCTGGTGAAAGAGATTTCCCTGGGTAAGACCTTCCGCAGATCAGGGGCGCTTGGCAGGACGAAGTCGTGGGTGATGCCAAAACCGCCCTGCTCCCGTAGGAAGCCAAGCTGCACCGCCACAAGGTTGGAAGCCAACGTCAGACGATGAACGCCGAGGTCCTGCAAAAAGTCCAACTCCGAATAGAAAATCATGTCCTGAATGTAACCCACAAAAGGATGACCTTGGAGATCTTCCTTCTTTTCAACGGGTTGGTGCCTTTCCAGATACTCCGCAGAGGCCGCCAGATGCAGTTTGTAATCAGTGATTTTATCCACCACCACGCGCCCTGCTAGCGTAGGTGACACCGTGATGGCGAGATCGGCTTCGCGCTTTGACAGGTTAATGACGCGTGGAAGCGCTACGATCTGCAACTCCAAGTCCGGATGCTCGCGAGTGATCTGAGCGCAAACCTGAGGCAAGACGTAAGTAGCGCATCCGTCTGGAGCACCAATTCGTACTTGGCCAGACAGGCGACCACTCGGGCCGCTCAAATCTTGAAGACCAAGCGTCACCGTCTGTTCAACTTGCTCTGCATGACTAAGAAGCCGGAGCCCGGCGTCCGTCAATGTGTATCCTGTTGGTGACTTGCTGAAGAGACGCGTTTGCGCTGCGTCTTCAAGACGAGCGATGCGCCGCCCGACTGTTGCGGGGTCGCATTTCAGGCTCCGCCCTGCCGCCGACAGGCTTTCACCTCGAGCCACTGCGAGGAAAACGCGGAGATCGTCCCAATCAAATGGCATATGTAAGCCTTTGCATTTTTGCAAAACATCCTTTGTGAAACTGTCGCTTTTCCATTTAAAAATGCAAGATTAAACTCGCGTGCAAATTCAGGAGGATTCCATGGAAGAGCTAAGTCATTTCATCGACGGTGCGCGCGTTGCAGGCACATCCGGTCGATTTGCAGATGTTTTCAACCCAGCAACCGGCGAAGTTCAAGCGCGTGTACCGCTTGCTTCGCGTAAGGAGTTAGACGCAGCGGTTGCGCGCGCTGCTGAGGCGCAAGTCGCGTGGGGAGCCACAAACCCGCAGCGCCGCGCCCGTGTGATGATGGAGTTTGTACACCTCCTTAACCGCGATATGGACAAACTTGCCGAGGCGTTGAGCCGCGAGCATGGCAAAACCATTCCAGACGCGAAAGGCGACGTGCAGCGTGGCCTGGAAGTGATCGAGTTTTGTATTGGTACCCCTCACCTTCTTAAGGGCGAGTTTACCGACAGCGCGGGCCCGGGCATTGACATGTATTCGATGCGCCAGCCTTTGGGGGTTGTTGCCGGCATTACGCCATTCAATTTCCCGGCGATGATCCCGATGTGGAAGATGGGCCCAGCCCTTTCTTGCGGTAACGCTTTCATTTTGAAGCCGTCCGAGCGCGACCCCTCCGTTCCGCTTATGCTTGCCGAACTTTTAAAAGAGGCCGGTCTGCCAGATGGCGTTTTGCAGGTGGTCAATGGCGATAAGGAAGCTGTCGATGCGATCCTGGAAAACGAAACAATTCAAGCGGTTGGCTTTGTTGGTTCGACCCCGATTGCGGAGTACATCTACTCGAAAGGTTGTGCCCACGGGAAGCGGGTACAGTGCTTTGGCGGAGCCAAAAACCATATGATCGTGATGCCGGACGCCGACATGGACCAGGCGGCTGACGCCTTGGTTGGTGCTGGTTATGGCGCGGCGGGCGAGCGGTGCATGGCTATTTCTGTCGCGGTGCCGGTTGGTGATGAGACAGCTGATCGCTTGGTTGAAAAGCTGGTGCCTCGCATCGAAAATCTGAAGGTAGGCCCCTATACTGCGGGTGACGATGTTGATTTCGGGCCTGTTGTGACGGCAGCGGCCAAGGCAAATATTCACCGACTGGTGGAAACAGGCGTCGAGCAAGGAGCCGAACTGGTCGTCGACGGGCGAGATTTTTCCATGCAGGGGTATGAAGATGGATTCTTTGTCGGCCCGCACCTATTTGACCGCGTTACCAAGGACATGGACATCTACAAGACCGAGATCTTCGGACCTGTGCTGTCGACGGTTCGTGCGCAATCCTATGAAGAGGCGATTGGGCTGGCGATGGATCACGAGTACGGCAACGGCACGGCGATCTTCACGCGCGACGGTGACACGGCGCGGGATTTCGCGAGCCGGATCAACATCGGCATGGTTGGAGTGAACGTTCCCATTCCGGTTCCGCTGGCCTATCACACCTTCGGTGGATGGAAAAAATCCGGCTTCGGAGACCTCAATCAGCATGGGCCGGATGCGTTTAAGTTCTATACACGGACCAAGACCGTGACGGCGCGGTGGCCTTCGGGGATCAAGGAAGGTGGCGAGTTTAATTTTAAGCAGATGGATTAAGGGCTTACAGCTTTGTCCTCATGCTGAAAAGCGGGCTCTCTGGCCCGCTTTTTTTGTGCTTTTTCGCAATCGGTATGACGTCAGTATAACGTCGGTATTACGTCGGTGCGGGCGTTCGGTGGTGTCACGAAGCCTTAGGACATCGTGTGCGGTAATTTTGATTCAGCGCTTCTTTTGAGCGCGTCGCAGGGCCGCAATGCTTCCAAGTCCGCCGAGCAGAAGCCATCCGGCTGCAGGAAGAGGAATTTCAGGCACACCGTCAAAATCAACGGTCACGGCCAGAAGCTTCCAGCTGCCACCTGCTCCGGCTTTGATGCCGAATAGATTGTCGGTCAGGTCAGCAAGCTCTGGGAGTGGAGACACCCCAACACCACCAATGCCGGGTTGATTGATGGTGGCGATGCCGGAGTAGGTCAGCAACGAACCAAGGCCAATATCCGTCTCGGACAGATCGCTGACGAGAACTTCAAACGCGCCAGTTGTGCCCGGGTAGTCGTTGTAGACGGACCCAATCCATCCAAAGGTCAAAGCTGTCAGAGTTACGTCAACCGCAGCATTGTCCT
>CAYPVG010000149.1:0-11336 GCA_964414085.1 uncultured Boseongicola sp.
GTTGGGTGTATCCTGGCAGGGCGGCGGACGTGCGGTCATCACGGCGGGTCTCGTTATGGGTATTATGCTGATCCCGTTTGTAAGTTCGCTGTCCGATGACATCATCAACGCGGTTCCGCAGGCAATGCGCGACGGGTCATACGGTTTGGGTGCCACGCAATCCGAGACGATCCGTCAGGTCGTGTTACCGGCCGCTCTGCCGGGCATCGCAGGTGCCATACTTTTGGCGGCGTCACGGGCCATTGGTGAAACGATGATCGTGGTTCTTGGGGCAGGGGCGGCGGCCAGATTGAGCTTGAACCCATTTGAAGCCATGACCACCGTGACTGCCAAAATCGTGTCCCAGCTGACGGGTGACTCGGACTTTGCGTCGCCTGAGGCTCTGGTAGCCTTTGCGCTTGGCATGTCTCTCTTCGTTATCACTTTGGCGCTGAACGTGATCGCGCTTTATATCGTGCGCAAATATCGGGAGCAGTACGACTAATGACCGATGCATCTTTCACACCTGAAGCGCCGCGCCCAAAGCAGTCTTTGACGCTAGCTGACGAGCGCACGAAAAAGCGCAACGCTGCTGAAAAGAGGTTCCAGTACTATGGAATGGCGGCCATCGCGGTTGGCTTGTTCTTCCTGTTTGTGCTGGCGTTTTCGATCATCCGTTCGGGTTTGCCGGCGTTTACGCATACCGTGGTCAAAGTCGATTTTGTTCTGACGCAGGAGCAGTTTGATGAGGCGGAAGGGCAGTTGTTTAAGACAGCAGCCTATGAAGGCTTTTTCAATGCGGCACTTCAGGAGAAGCTGACTAAACGTGCCTTGGACGTTGAGTTCGACAAAGATGCCATCGAGCGCATTCTCGGCAAGACGGGTGGGACGCTGCGTGAGTTTTATCGTGACAATACCAATCAATTGGGGCAGGCCGTTTCTTTCGAGCTTTCGGCTTCGTCTCGCGTAGATGGGTATTTCAAGGGTCGCGTGTCGCGCGACACACTGCAAGACAGCCGCTTTTTGATGTTGAGCGACCTTGATTTGGTGGATGCTCTGGCCGAAGCGGACATCATCGTGAGCGCGTTCAACTGGAACTTTATAACTGGCGCAGACTCTGGCGTGGACAACCCAGGCGGTGCGGGCATCGGTGCCTCGGTCATCGGGTCGTTCTTCATGATGCTGGTTGTGCTGTTTCTATCGCTGCCGATTGGCGTAGCGGCGTCGATTTACCTCGAAGAGTTCGCGCCACAGAACCGCTTTACGGACCTGATTGAGGTGAACATCTCGAACCTTGCCGCTGTGCCTTCGATTGTCTTCGGTATTCTTGGATTAGCTGTGTTCATTCAGTTTATGCACTTGCCGCAATCGGCTCCGCTGGTTGGCGGGCTCGTTCTGACGCTGATGACGCTTCCGACGATCATCATCTCGACGCGCGCTTCCTTGAAAGCTGTGCCGCCATCAATTCGTGAAGCTGCGCTGGGGGTAGGGGCGTCGAAGATGCAGGCTGTCTTCCACCATGTGCTTCCTTTGGCCATGCCGGGCATATTGACTGGTACGATTATTGGACTGGCGCAGGCATTGGGCGAGACAGCACCGCTGTTGCTGATCGGCATGGTTGGTTTTGTCGCCCGAGGGTATCCAGACGGCTTTGTGGAGGGCTTTGTCGAGCCAAACTCGGCCATGCCCGCGCAGATCTACACGTGGGCTGCGCGTGCGGACGTGAGCTTCTATGAAAAGGCATGGGGTGGGATAATCATTCTTCTGATATTCCTCCTGACCATGAATGCCATCGCCATTATTTTGCGTCGCCGCTTTGAGCGTCGGTGGTAGAGAGGTATTTGACCATGAACGACATGCGGATCACCGAAAGAACGACCGATATGAAAGAAACAAAGATCGCGGCCAAGGACGTGAATGTCTTCTACGGCAGCAACCACGCCATAAAGAACGTGTCGGTTGATATCGAAGACAAGACTGTGACTGCTTTCATCGGTCCGTCTGGGTGCGGAAAGTCGACGTTCTTGCGGTGTTTGAACCGGATGAACGACACGATTGATATTGCACGTGTCGAAGGCTTGATCGAGCTTGATGGAGAGGACATCTACGACAAACGCGTCGATCCTGTGCAGTTACGTGCGAAGGTCGGCATGGTGTTTCAAAAGCCGAACCCATTCCCGAAATCGATCTATGACAATGTGGCCTATGGTCCGCGTATCCACGGGCTCGCAAACTCCAAGGCTGACTTGGATGAGATCGTAGAAAAGTCTTTGCGGCGCGGCGCGATTTGGGACGAAGTGAAAGATCGTCTGGACCAGCCAGGGACCGGGTTGTCAGGTGGTCAGCAACAGCGACTTTGTATAGCGCGTGCCGTCGCAACCGAGCCGGAAGTGCTTCTTATGGACGAGCCATGTTCGGCGCTGGACCCGATTGCAACGGCTCAGGTCGAAGAGCTGATTGATGATCTGAGGAAGCGCTACTCTGTTGTTATTGTTACACATTCCATGCAACAGGCTGCACGGGTTAGCCAAAAAACAGCATTCTTCCATTTGGGCGATCTCGTTGAGTACGGCGAGACAGGACATATATTCACCAACCCCGATGACAGCCGGACGGAAAGCTATATCACCGGCCGGATCGGGTAGGGCATTGAGAGCAGAACTATGAATGATCCACATATCGCTTCGGCGTTTGACAGAGACCTAGAGGCGCTTCAGGCGACTTTGATGAAAATGGGCGGGATGGTCGAAACGGCCATCCTCGACAGTGCACGCTCTCTAGCTGAACACGATGTTGAGTTGGCCGAGACCGTGCGGAAAGCCGACAAAGCGGTTGATGGCTTGGAAGAGCAAGTCAATGAAGAGGCGGCACGGGTTATTGCGCTGCGTGCGCCGACGGCAGGGGACCTGCGTACGGTTCTTACGGTGATCAAGATCAGCGCGAACCTTGAGCGTTGCGGTGATTATGCCAAGAACCTGGCGAAACGTACGTCCATTCTTGCTGAGATGCCCGAAGTGAACGGCACCAGCGCTTCGATCCGGAGGATGTCGCGCGAGGTCCAGATGATGCTGAAAGATGCCTTGGACGCTTACATTCAGCGCGACGAGTCCCTCGCAACGCAGGTGATTTTGCGCGATGAAGATGTTGATCAAATGTACACGGCACTGTTTCGTGAGTTGCTGACGCATATGATGGAAGACCCACGCAACATAACCGCGTGTATGCACCTTCATTTCATTGCGAAGAACATTGAGCGGATGGGTGATCATGTCACGTCTATTGCAGAGCAGGTGGTGTACCTAGTTACGGGCGCAATGCCAGACGATGCGCGACCCAAGAAGGACAAAACCGCGTTTATAGCAGAAGGGTTCTGACAAAATGTCGACTGTAGCTCCAAGCGTTTTGGTGGTCGAAGATGAGACCGCACAGCTTGAAGTGTTGACCTATAACCTAGAGGCCGAAGGGTTTCGGGTGACAAAGGCGGACAATGGCGACGAGGCATTGTTGCTTGTCGATGAGACAAACCCGGACATTATCTTGCTGGACTGGATGCTACCGGGTGTTTCAGGGATTGAAATTTGTCGTCGACTTAAGGCCAGTTCTGAAACGCGGAATGTGCCAGTGATTATGTTAAGTGCGCGCAGTGAAGAGGTGGACAAGGTCAGGGGACTAGAGACCGGCGCGGATGATTACATGGTCAAGCCTTACTCTGTAGTCGAATTGATGGCACGCGTTCGCACTCAGCTACGCCGAACACGTCCAGCATCGGTTGGAGAGCGACTGGAGTATGCGGATATCACGCTGGATGCGGAGACGCATCGTGTGATGCGCGATGGTGACGAAGTGAAGCTTGGACCAACAGAGTTTCGGCTTCTGAGCACATTCATGGAAAAGCCAGGCCGCGTTTGGTCGCGCGAACAGTTGCTGGACCGTGTGTGGGGCCGAGACATCTATGTCGATACGCGCACGGTTGACGTCCATATTGGCCGATTGCGAAAAGCTTTGTGCAGCCATGGAGGGGATGACCCGCTGAGAACGGTTCGAGGCGCAGGTTACGCGTTGGGTTAGCACTTTATCAGTGCATGGCAATAATCGTATAATCATTATTATGTTAAATATTTCCTTGAGGCGCTAGCAAATCACTTAATTGCTTAACATCAATGCATTACGCAGTGCTTTTATTCGGTCGCGCCTTCCAAAACCTTACACAGATGTAATTTCCGCGGCACACTAATAACCAATGTTGGCACTCAAAACGATGTCTCGCGACTTTCCCCTTGATCGAGGTGTTTGTGCAGGTCATTGAAACATAACTTTTGCAAGGACAACAAAGATGGCTTCGTTTCTGATCCTGAATGGCCCAAATCTGAATCTGCTTGGGACGCGCCAGCCGGACATCTATGGCATAGCCACACTTGCGGATGTTGAGGACTTGTGTCGCGATACCGGTCTTGAGTTTGGCATCGAGATTGAATGTGTGCAGTCAAACCATGAAGGTGTGCTGCTTGACGCTATTCATGCGGCGCGCGGCGTTCACAGCGGCTTGGTTCTAAACGCCGGAGCTTATTCGCACACATCCGTCGCGTTGCACGACGCCATCGTCGGTACAGAATTGCCGACTGTGGAAGTTCATGTTTCCAACATCCACGCGCGCGAGAGTTTCCGCCACCATAGCTACATTACGCCGGCTGCAGTCGGGATGGTTTCGGGCTTAGGAATCCAAGGTTATGCGTTAGCTATCAGAGGGTTGGCGGAACATCTTAATGTCCTCTGAGCTAAGTACAGTTCTCCTTAAGCTTTTGTCTGCACGTACTGTCGAAGCGACTTGGACTATCTTAACAGCAGAGTTGGACGCATTTGGATTTGATCGCCTCCTGTATGGCATGACGCGTTTTCGGACGGCAGTGTCTCTTGGTGATCCGCAGGACATGCTGATCCTGTCCAATCACCCAGATGATTATGTTGAAGCATTCGTCGATGGCCGAATGTTTGCGAATGCGCCAATGGCAATGTGGGCAATCGACAATGAAGGCGCCATGTCGTGGTCATTGGTGGCTGATATGGCTGACGCTTTGTCAGCTGAACAAAAGCAAGTTTTGGAGTTGAATAAAGAGTTTGGTGTACTCGCAGGGTACACAATTTCGTTCCCGGACCCCTCCCCCCGCCAGAAGGCGGCGATTGGGCTTACCGCAAAGCCTGGGATGTCACAGTGCGATGTTGAAGAGATTTGGGCCCGGTCCGGCACAGAGATTGAAGTGATTGTTCAGGTTGCGCATCTGAAGCTGGCCTCGCTGCCAATGCCGATGGCACAGCGGCGACTTTCGAAACGTCAACGCGAGGCATTGGAATGGGTCAGCGAAGGTAAGACGACGCAGGATGTTGCAACCATCATGGGACTGACGTCAGCGACGGTGGAGAAGCACCTGAGAAAGGCAAGAGAAGCTCTGCAGGTCGAGACCACCGCGCAAGCAGTCATGAAGGCATCCCAGCAGCGGCAGATATTTGTGTTTGAAAGCTGATAATTGATTAGAATTACGGCAAACTGTGCAAAAATCTGAGACGCGATCACGAGATCGTGACCCGGTATGGAATACCCTACTTCCCTTAGGTCAATTTCGCATGCATATTGAAATTGTTCCGTGAGTGGAGGCTTTGGCCTAAGGAACAGCCCTTGGAAATCGCCCGCAATATCGGGTGTCACCGAGAGGGGTATCGGGAAACCGACGCCGGTCAAGGATGTATATTCCGTCTAAGACCGGCACTTTCCTGTGAACGAGTGACGCGCCCGCGCCAGTTCCTCATCCCCATTGGTCGCGCGCAGGGTGGGTAAATTTAAGGCGGAGCTACGTCCCGGTAGCTCCGCCTTTTTCGTGTCGTTCTTTATAGGTGGTTTAGCCTTGGACGGCTTTGGCCACCTCGGCTGCGAAGTCTTCTTTTTCAACTTCGATGCCTTCGCCTACTTCAAGACGGACAAATCCTGTGATCTCGATTCCGGCCTCCTTTGCGGCTGCCTCGACAGTGAGGTCCGGATTCACGACGAAGGACTGGTTCAACAGAGTGGATTCCGCGATGAACTTCTTCATGCGGCCCATGATCATTTTCTCGATGACCTGCTCTGGCTTGCCGCTTTCGCGGGCGATATCCATCTGAATCTGCTTCTCTTTTTCGACAACTGCCGGGTCCATGTCAGCTTCGCTGAGAGCCGCCGGGTTCACGGCTGCGATGTGCATGGCGACTTGCTTGGCAACGCCAGCGTTGTCGCCAGAGAAGGCCACAAGCACGCCGATTTTGCCCATACCGTCAGCTGCAGCGTTGTGGACGTAGGACGTCACGCTGTCGCCGGAGATTTTAGCCATGCGGCGAACGCCCATGTTTTCGCCGATTTTCGCGACGGCATCTGTGACGACAGTTGCCACTGGCTTGCCATCGATTTCAGCAGCTTTGAGTGCTTCAACGTCGTCCACGGAAAGCGCCACGGTTGCGATCGAAGAGACCATGGACTGGAATTCATCGTTCTTCGCAACGAAGTCGGTTTCGGAGTTGATCTCGACAGCAACAGCGGTGCCGCCGTCAGCTTTGACGCCAACGAGACCTTCTGCTGCGGTACGACCGGATTTCTTTTCGGCTTTTGCAAGGCCTTTGGTGCGCAGCCAGTCCTGAGCGGCTTCCATGTCGCCGTCGGTTTCGGTCAGCGCTTTTTTGGCGTCCATCATGCCTGCGCCGGAAATTTCGCGCAGCTGTTTAACGAGTGCAGCGGTGATTGCCATGATTGGCTCTCCTGAGATGTGTTAGACTTGGGCGCGACCGGTGCCGCGCCCTAATTTGGGTGATTAGACAGCGAAGGGCTTATTCAGCCTTCTCCGCGGCAGCTTCTTCAGCAGGTGCTTCTTCCGTAGCTGCTTCAGGTTCGACAACCTCTTCCGCTGCGTCTTCCAATGCACCGATGTCAACGCCTGCGGCGCCGAGCTGCGCGCTCATGCCGTCGAGAGCTGCGCGGCTTGCGAGATCGCAGTAAAGTGCGATTGCACGTGCCGCGTCATCGTTGCCTGGGATGACGTAGTCGACGCCTTCTGGCGAGCAGTTGGTATCAACAACAGCTACAACCGGGATGCCGAGCTTTTTGGCTTCTGCAATGGCGAGGTCTTCTTTGTTAACGTCAATGACGAAGAGAAGGTCGGGCACGCCGCCCATTTCGCGGATACCGCCAAGAGAGGCCTGAAGTTTGGCCTGCTCGCGCTCAATGCCGAGACGCTCTTTCTTTGTGAGGCCTTCCGCGCCACCTTCCATCTGCTCGTCGATGGCTTTCAGACGCTTGATGGACTGAGAAACGGTTTTCCAGTTGGTCAGCGTGCCGCCGAGCCAGCGGTGGTTCATGTAGTACTGCGCGCATTTTTCGGCGGCTTCGGCGATAGGCTTTTGCGCCTGACGCTTGGTGCCAACGAAGAGGATGCGGCCGTTCTTTGCGACTGTCTCACGGATAACATTCAACGCAGCGTCCAGCATTGGGACAGTCTGTGTGAGGTCCATGATGTGGATGCCATTTCGATCGCCATAGATGAACTCGCCCATTTTGGGGTTCCATCGCTGAGTTTGGTGACCAAAGTGAACGCCAGCTTCCAATAGCTGACGCATAGAAAATTCAGGGAGCGCCATGTCCAAATTCCTTTCCGGTTTCGCGCCTCGGCAGAGCCATCAAGGGATTTCTCCCAACCGGCGGATCTTTCGAGGATGTCTCCCCCGAGGACCCAAGCCCTGCCTGTGAAGTGCGCGCGTCTTAGACGGGTTGCAGCTATATTGCAAGGGGGGATTGCACCGCGTGCCGCACCGCCCGTTTGGGGGCTTTGCCCCCGCCTCCCCATGGTCGGCTCCCCCAGGATATTTTCACCAAGAAGAAGGGGTGACGCGCGCCCTGCCCTGCGGTATGACCCCGGCTCGAAGCAAGGACTTGAGAACCATGTCGCGTATCCTGATTACATCCGCCATCCCATATATCAATGGGATTAAACATCTTGGGAACCTGGTTGGGTCTCAGCTGCCTGCGGACCTTTATGCGCGATACATGCGGGCGCGTGGCCATGAGGTTTTGTTCCTATGTGCGACGGACGAGCACGGCACACCCGCAGAGCTTGCGGCTGCTAAGGCTGGCAAGCCTGTGGATGAGTACTGTGCCGAGATGTGGCAAGTGCAGAAGGATCTGTCTGACGGATTCGGTTTGTCGTTTGACAAGTTCGGGCGGTCATCGTCACCGCAGAACCATGCCTTGACGCAGCATTTTGCGGGACGGCTCGCAGACGCCGGACTGATCGAGGAAGTTGTCGAACATCAGGTCTATTCCCACGCAGACGGACGGTTCTTGCCTGATCGCTACATCGAAGGCACCTGCCCGAACTGCGGGTACGATAAAGCGCGAGGCGACCAGTGCGAGAACTGCACAAAGCAGCTCGATCCAACCGATTTGATCGAGCCGCGCTCGGCCGTGTCTGGGTCAACTGATCTTGAAGTGCGCGAAACGAAGCATCTTTATTTGAAGCAGCGGTCGCTGCGCGGTGAGCTTTCTGACTGGATCGATAGCAAAACTGACTGGCCGATCTTGACGACGTCTATCGCCAAGAAGTGGCTGAATGACGGAGACGGTTTGCAGGATCGCGGCATCACACGCGATTTGGATTGGGGTGTGCCTGTTAAACGTGGCTCGGAGCCTTGGCCAGGGATGGAAGACAAGGTGTTTTACGTCTGGTTCGACGCGCCCATCGAATACATTGCCTGTTCCAAGGAATGGACAGATGCGCGCGGCGCTGAGGATGCGGAATGGGAACGGTGGTGGCGCACGGACAAAGGTGCGGATGATGTGCGCTACGTCCAGTTCATGGGCAAGGATAATGTCCCGTTTCACACGTTGTCGTTCCCGGCGACCATCATAGGATCGGGCGAGCCTTGGAAACTGGTCGACTACATCAAGTCGTTTAACTACCTGAATTACGATGGTGGCCAGTTTTCTACATCTCAGGGGCGTGGTGTTTTCATGGACCAGGCGCTTGAAATTCTGCCCGCGGACTACTGGCGTTGGTGGCTTTTGAGCCATGCGCCCGAAAGCTCGGATAGTGAATTTACCTGGGAGAATTTTCAGGCTTCGGTGAACAAGGACCTTGCGGATGTTCTCGGGAACTTTGTGAGCCGCATTACGAAGTTCTGCCGTTCGAAGTTTGGTGAAGAGGTGCCCGCAGGCGGCAATTGGGGTGAGGCAGAAGAAGCTCTGATCGTAAAGCTTGAAGACGGGTTGGCTCGGTATTCAGCGCAAATGGAAGCAATTGAAGTCCGTAAGGCTTCTGCAGAATTGCGCGCGTTGTGGGTGCTTGGGAACGAGTATTTGCAAGCGGCTGCGCCATGGGCTGTGTTTAAGGAAGATCCGGATCAAGCTGCTTCGGTTGTGCGTTTGGCGCTGAACCTGGTGCGCATTTACGCGGTAGTAAGCGCCCCGTTCATCCCAGATGCATCGGCGCGTTTGCTGTCGGCGATGAACACCTTGGATATGGAGTGGCCGGACGACCTGCGCACCGCCTTGACGGCTTTGCCAAAAGGACATGGCTTCACCGTGCCGGACGTTCTGTTTGCGAAGATCTCTGACGAAGATCGTGAGACCTGGGCTGAGAAATTCAGCGGGACGCGCGGCTAGGCAGACAACCACCTTAGGAGCGGCAGGCAGGCCTCTGTACGCGTTCGCATCCAGTCGAGACCTTCGTCTCCGAGTATGACTTTTGGATCAGCGGGTGAATCTTGAGTTCTCGCCACAAAACCTTTGTAGCGCAGGAGGCGTGCGGCCTCTCCTTCGGCTTCGAACCCTTTCGGAAGTCTGGCAAGGTCTGGTGCGCCCAGTTGGCAACCTACGTCGTTTGCCTTTGACAGGGCGTTCCAAAGAACTGCCGGCGATTTCACGATGGACGATCTTAGTTGGGCGAGGCGCTCAGGCTCTATGTCCCATTGCCCTGCCCCGAAACCAACTCCTTCGGGGCGCAAAACAAAGTGCATACCGGGAGAGCGGTTGGGATGAGAACCGTGCCAAAAGACGAGGTGAAGTGAAGCACTGTAGGGCGATTTGTCTTTCGAGAAACGAACGTCGCGGTTGATCCTTCTGAGCGAACCGTTGATGCGCGCCTCGGCCTTGAGTTTGGGTTTGGTTGAACACATGAAATCGGTAAGCTTTTCGATGATTTCGAAAGCAGGCGCTTTCCAATGAGCTTCGTAGCGGTCACGGTTTGCCTCAAACCAGTCTTTTGAGTTGTTGGCCGCTAGGTCATCAAGGAACGCGAATGTATCGGTCGTGAACGTCATGTTTTGATCCCGTATGTTCGGCTTCAAGGCGTGCGCCGGAGGTTAAGCGGCGGAAGACGTCGTGGGAAGCGTTCAAAATGATGGTTTGAATTTTGGGATCGCTGCAAGCGGAAGCTGTTGAGACTGCACCTATCGCCGTGGACAAAGCAGCAACCATGTTTGGATGTGTGATAGAGATCTTTTGCCCCCTAACCATTTCGGCCAGAACGGCGTTGAAGGCCGTTTCAAATCCGTTGCGCATCGCGGTGTCGCCTCGCGCGATAGTTTCGGACAGCGAGGCAAATGTGCAGGACGTGTAGATCAATGGCAAACTATCGGGACTTAAGTAGTCGCTGAAGATTTCGCGCATTTCTGCCCATAGCGTTTTGTTGTCGTTGCCTTCGCGCTGCCGGAGTGCGCTCAAGAGCAAATGGTCGTCCTGGATCACCAAAGCGAACAGTTCAGACTTTGACCGGAAGTGCGCATAGAAGGCACCGCGCGTGAGATCCGCAGCGGCCATGAGGGTATCGATGCTGGCATTTTCGTATCCCGACGTTCGAAATACTTGTCCTGCAGTTTTGCAAATGCGTTTCCGGACCTTGGTATTGTGGAGAGATTTTCGACTTTCGGTAACAGTGACTGGCATCATATTTTTACGGTTGGACCTTTATATGACGCTGCACCTACATTCGAATTGGTGGACAAAAGGTTAATCCATGTTGAGCAACATGGATTTGCTAAGATGACTGTTCAGAAAGACGTGCTTTTCGTGTTCTTGAGCGGAGCAATCTCACGCTAAGGACCAGTCAGACGCGGACTGGCGCGAAGATGACGCATTCGGACCAGTGGTCGGTGCGCTTCCGGAAAATAGTGGTGTGAAACGGACCAGTATCCAAAGGAATGCCGTCATGCGCACGCACGCTCAAGCAGTAGTCATCGGAGGCGGTGTGATCGGATGTTCCATCCTTTACCACCTTGCAAAACTGGGCTGGAGCGACGTGGTGCTGCTGGAGCGTTCTGAATTGACCAGCGGTTCGACCTGGCATGCC